>JAFQPF010000145.1 GCA_017411885.1 Clostridia bacterium | reverse complement strand
GAAACAGGAACTGATATAACGAGTCTTGGCTTCTTTGCAATTCTGATCGCATCATAAGTTGACTTGATCGAATCGGTATTAAGTCCGCACGGACAAGCGATAACACTGTTTTCAACAAGAGGAGCGATAGTATGTAAAAAAAGAATATCCTTCTTACCGTTTAATATAGGAGCCGTTTCAATAACGTCAAGATTTAGTTTATCAAGCTCCTTGACTATAACGGTCTTTTCGTTAAAGCTTACCGGAATTTTTCCATCTTCGGCCATTTTTCTGAGTGTAACGTCCGAAATTACGATCTTTTTCATAAATACCTCCGATTTTAATAAAAAAACGGCTTTGCAAAGCAAAACCGCGAGTTGACAATTAATATGACCAAGATATTAAACAGCAATATCGGTCATTGTTGCGGTCTTCTTTGCGTCGTTTCCGATACACATTAAAATTAGCACAGCTACAAGGCTGACAAGCATAATCAAGCCCATAAGGACAGACTTGGCAATAAGTAGTGAAAACAAAACAGACACTGCCACAGCAGTGTCTGAAAAAAGGGTGTCAGCAGATGTATTTACAGCAGAACGAGAAGACGGCGCAAAATCTGCACCGGTAGATGAACTTGTATTTTTGAAACCAAAACACTTCATTACTCTGTCCTCCGTAAAAATATATTAAAATAATACCACAGTAACGTAAAAATGTCAATAGTTTTCGGCTCTGTTTCGCAAAATACGGAATTTTTGCTATACTATTTAATTAAAACCGTAATTTTTTTGACAAATTTCACATAGAGGCGTTTGCAATCAACGGATAAATCCAATTATCCATTCACAAATCAGAACTGTAAGCGAAGAAAATGCCGCTACCTTAAGCAAACTGCCGTTAAAATATGCAAGAATTACGGCAACGACAAAGCCTATGCTCGCAGAAATCGCGCTTGAGGTTGATGTAAATATTGCAGGTATTGTCATTACGGTTAAAACCGCATAAGGAATATAATGTAAAAACGAGAGGATAAATCTGTTCTTTATCTTTTCCTTAACAAGAACGAAGGGCAACATACGGATAAGATAGGTTATACCCGCCATAACCGCGAGATAGATAAAAAAGTTATATTTCATACTTACTCCTCCCCCTTATCCGCAACGGGGGAAACAAGCGCGAAGATCGCGCTTGCAGCCGCGGCGCAAATGATTATGGAAAAGCCTGTGGGAACGTTTTTTAACACGGGCGTACATGAAAAGATAAGACTGAACGCTATTGCGGTAAGAACACACATAAGCGTAGGTCGGTCGCTCTTGGCAACGGGTACTACTATCGCTACAAACATTCCGTATATCGCTATTCCAAGGGCGGATACCACAGATGCCGGCAGGATATTTCCTGCCGCCGCACCAAGCAGCGTTCCGAAGCTCCAGCCTAAAAACGGGGTAAGAATAAGCCCGTACATATATTTGCGTCCTACCTGCGATTCCTTTGCGCTTGCAACGGCGAACACCTCGTCGGTATTAACAAAGGCTATTATAAATCGGTCGAACATACTTATACTTTTACCGACCTTTTGCGATAATGAGACCGACATCAGAGCGTATCTCAGATTTATAACAAGCTGTGCGACAGCAAGCTCTATTAGCGTACCTCCGCCGGCTATAATCGGGACAGCGGCAAGCTGTCCTGCCGAGGTTACGTTAGTCATTGATATAAGCAGAGCTTCAAGTATCGAAAGTCCGCTGTCGGTTGCAAAGATACCGAAGGCAAATGCAACGGAAATATATCCGAAGCATATCGGCAGACCGTCAACTATACCTCTGCGAAAGCTGTTTACTTCATTCACAGTTAAAGATTCTCCATAACAAAATCTGCCATAGCGCGGGCAATTACCTGCTTACCCTCGTCGTTATAATGGTAACCGTCCTCAACGCGAAGCTCGCTTCTGCCCATTACTACGCTGTAGATATCGTCTATCTTAAGCGAATATTTTGCGGCAATACGCCTTACGGCTTCGTTTCTGACGTCTACCGTTTCGTTACGCCACTTAGTCGTGTCTCCTCCGTGAGTAAGCGGAGTAACTGTCATAAGTGCAAGCTTGTCGGGGGTGATCTTTGTCAATAGAAGATCAACGATCTCATGGTAGCAGGATTCATATTCATCCACAGGTATTCCCATACCGTGAAGTCCGTTGTTGAAATGTATGTAATCGTACTTGAACGAAGACAGCATATAATCAATCTCGCGCATCAGATCGGGGTTATCGATTCCCTTGGATGTGACAAGGTAACTGAAGGAAAGAGGACAATTCTTGTATTCCTCCTCCATAATTTTTGAGCAGGCGCCAAACGATCCGTTGGTTATCGAATCTCCGATAAACAGCACACGCTTATGCTCACTTGCAGCTTCAGGCGAAAGATTTGAATGATTATGCCACATATGGCACCATTCCCATTGTTCAAGCTTAGGATTCTTATTCATAGCAAACTCCTTAGATAAAAATACTTCGATAAGTTTAGCACAGTTGATACTTTTTGTCAATATGGATAAAGATAGAAAATTGCCATATCTTCGGAACTATTTTTCATCGCTTTCATACAGATTTTGTACGTTGTATGCTCTTAATCGGTTATTTTTGCAATTTACATATTTATTATCGATCAGGCTTACGTTTGTGTGTCCGCGCTTACATTTATAATTCCCGATTATATTATCGTGACTCGAGCTTATATGTACTACACCAAAGCCGTTATTTAACGATGCACAGTTATCAAATATATTGTTCTTGATCAGCAGATTATCGCAGAATCCGCCCT
>JAFQPF010000144.1 GCA_017411885.1 Clostridia bacterium | reverse complement strand
GGTCCTCGTATCCGCAGCTGTCCGCGACCTCACTTACCGAATAATACCCGGTCGAAAGGAGTGTTCTTGCGTAATTTATCCTTTGCTCGATAACATAGCTCTTTGGTGACATTCCAAACTCTTTTTTGAAAAGCTTTCTTAAATATACCGGGCTGATAAAGGATTTTGCCGCCGCGACTTCAATATCAAAATCGGATCTCATACAGTTTTTTTCTATATAAACCACCGCATCGTATATTTTCGGATCGATCTTTCGGCTCATATTCGCTCTGTAAAGCTCCGCGAAAATAAGATTCAGGATCGAGGCGCATTCGCTTTTGTACGCCACCTCCTTAGCCTGCCATTTTGAAAGCAAAAGCTCAAAAAGCTCCTTGTAGCGTTCAATTCTCTCGGGCTTGAAGCATTCGATGGTCTTTGAACGGTAATTGAAGGTATTAAAATGCGCGACTATCATACGGTCAAGGTTCGATTCGCGCGTATAATCTACGTTTGCCGGAAAATAACAGATCGAGCTTCCCGAAAGCTCTATCTGCTCCCTGTTGCGTGTGATGACCGTATCCGAATCAAGTCTTAAGGAAAGCGCGTCAAAATTGCGCCCGGTATTCTGGCTTTTTGCCGCGCGCTGATCGATATACATTACGTCAAGAAGCTCAAAAGCAATATATTCCTGCTCGAAAATCACAACTGCACCCCCGATTCTTCAAGGGTATTATAGCAAAACTGTTTCGAAAAGTCAACCTGAAATTTCGTTTTATGGGTAGATTTTAGCCCCTGCTTCTGTTATACTTAAATCAGAATATAGCATAGGGGGGAATATTATGCTTACAGCAAAGGAAAAAAGAGAAATATGGCTTAAATCGGCGATCGAGCATCGCGGACTGCTTGAAGAAAGAGCTGCGCGCGACATCGAAAGATACCGCAAGGGATACGCCAAGATAAAGCTTGTTGATAATTCCGGCACTCCGATTTCGGGCAAAAAGGTTAAAATTAATCAGACCTCGCACGATTTCAAATACGGAGCGAACATTTTTATGCTCGACGAATTTGAAAATGAAGTAGACAACAAGACCTACCGCGAGCTTTTCAAAAAATATTTCAATCTTGCGACCGTGCCATTTTATTGGCAGGGACTTGAACCGGAACAGGGCAAGCCGAGATACGATAAAAACAGCCCCATGGTATACCGCCGTCCCGCGCCCGAGCTTTGCGTTGAATACTGCGAAGAAAACAACATTGACGCCAAGCTTCACTGCCTTGTTTATGAAGGCTTTCTTCCCGACTGGCTTCCTAAAAACGACGAAAAGAAGATGGAGGAGCTGTACGAAAAGCGTTTTCGAGAAATTTCCGACCGTTTTTCGGGCAGACTTATGGAGTTTGAGGTAATAAACGAGCTTGAATGGTCAAACGGCTGGAAAAACAAAACCGCTATATCTGATAAGCCTGATATTGTAGAATGGGCGTTTGAGCTTGCGCGCAAGCATTTCCCGGATGAAACACTTGTTTTTAACGACGGATTGCCTGTAACCGAAGCGGCAAACAAGACCTTCCGCGCGTATTATTATCTTCTTCTTGAAAGGTCGCTTCTCAAGGGTGCATCGATAGACAAGATAGGAATCCAACACCATTGCTTTACCGGCTCAAGAGCGAGAAATGACGAAGAATATGAGGCAGAAGTAAAAAAAGGCAGCGACTTATTCGACCCGCAAGCAATTCTGAAGGGGCTTGACGTATATGCGACCTTCGGACTGCCGCTTGAGATCACCGAGATCACTATACCTACCTTCGGCGATACTGAAGAGGACGAAGTGCTACAGGCAGACCTGCTCGAAGTGCTCTATACCACCTTCTTCGCGCATCCCGCTCTTGATACGGTCGTATATTGGAATCTTCCCGACGGATACGCCTACTTCAGAGATGAACCTGATAATTATTGGAACGAAAACAACTGCCGCGGCGGACTTTTCCACCACGATCTCACGCCTAAGAGATCGGCGGAGCGTCTGTATGAGCTATTCAACAAAAAGTGGCACACCGAGCTTGAACTTGAGACCGACGAGAACGGATATATTGGGCTTCGCGGATTTTACGGCGATTACAGCGCGGAAATTGACGGCGAAAGTGCAAGCTTTGGTATTCACAAGAACGAAAACAACGTCTACACTATGGAGATTAACAAATGAAAAAAATATACAGCATATATCAGATAGCGCTTCGCTCGTTCACCGCTGACGGAACGCTTGAATCAGCGCGCGAGCTTTTGCCGTACCTTGCCGAAAACGGCTTTGATATAATCTATCTTTGCCCCGTTTTCGAAGCGGATGCAGACCCAGACACGGTCACCTGGAGTCCGCGTCAGAGGGCATCGGGCACGTACAATCCCGCAAATCCGTATAAAATGCGCGATTACTTCAAGGTCGACGCCGAATACGGAACAAACGATGACTTAAAGCGCTTTATTGACACCGCGCACGCGCTCGGTCTGCGCGTGATGCTCGATCTCGTATATCTTCACTGCGGAAAAAACGCGGTGTTTGTAAAAGAGCATCCGGAATACCTTATCTGCGATGATAGCGGCAAGCCGATCGTCGGTGCAGACTGGCCGTTTGCAAGGCTTAATTTTGAAAACGCAGGCTTGCGCGAGTACCTTTACAGCAATATGGAATACTATGTCCGCGATTTTGGCATAGACGGCTTCAGATGTGACGTCGGTGACCAGGTGCCGCTTGATTTCTGGCGAGAGGGTATTGCACGGGTAAAGAGAATAAACCCTGATATTATAATGCTCAACGAAGGGCAAAGGCTTGACTACAACGAGGTATTCGACCTTTGCTATATGAGCTACGAGCTTGCAAAGATCACCGCATCCGACACACCTGCAAAGGTCCTTTCGGATATGCGATACGACGACTATTTCGGACATCGCATATGCTTTATCGAAAACCACGATATCGCAAGCAACAATCAGCTGACCAGGTATGAAAAAACGGCAGGACACGAGCTTAGCGATCTTACCTTTGTTCTGCTTTACACCATTGAAGGCGTGCCGTTTGTCTTTAACGGAAACGAGATCGCGGACAGTGCTGAGCAGTGTATGTTCTCTAACCGCTTCCACGGAAAGCGCGCGGGAATTGACTGGTCAAACTTAAACCGCGAGTATGGAAAGCGCAGGCTTGCGCTTATCCGAGAGCTTAATGCTTTGCGCCGTCAGAGCAACGCGCTTTTGTTTGGCAGGCTCACGATCGCCGATGCCGCCGAAAGCAATATCCTGCTTTTCACCCGGACTTACGAAAACGAAAGCGTTACCGTAGCCGTAAATACGGGAAAAGAGTGCCGAAGCTTTGATTTTGACAGCGAAAATTACGACATAAAGCTATCGCACAATGCGGATATTTGCAAAGAGCGCATCACACTTGGCAGGTACGGATATGCGATATTGATAAACAAATAACTCACACAAAAAAACACTGCAGATCATTGATCTGCAGTGTTTTTTGTTTAATTAATGACCGCGCTTGATGTAAGAGGTATGGAGTATCTCGTGTGCCTTGTGGCTGTTGGGCTCGCCGAAGTATTCTTCGTAAAGCTTCTTAACAGCGCTGTTTTCATGCGACTTTCTGAGGTCCATCTTCTTATCTGCCGTGTAGAGAACCGAAGCTCTGAGCTCACGGAGATTCATTGTGCTTCTTACAGTAGCGTTCTGGATAGGCTGACCGCCGCCGTTGATACATCCGCCGGGACAAGCCATGATCTCGATAAAGTCAACCTTTATCTCGCCGCTCTTAACCTTGTTAAGAAGCTCCTTAGCGTTCTTTGTTCCGCTTGCAACAGCAACGTTTACTGTCATATCGCCAAGTGCGTAGGAAGCGAGCTTAATGCCTGCGATTCCGCGTACTTCTTCAAATTCAAGCTTTTCAAGGGGCTTGCCGAGGATAACCTCTGCGGCTGTACGGAGAGCCGCTTCCATAACACCGCCGGTAGCGCCGAAGATTACGCCGGCACCCGAACCGATATCGAAGGGATTGTCAAACTTTTCATCCTTAAGGCCCTTGAAGTTGATGCCTGCGCGCTCGATAAGTCTTGCAAGCTCACGAGTTGTGATAGCTATATCAACGTCGGGAACGCCTGCCGCATTCTGATTGGGACGTGTTACCTCAAACTTCTTGGAGGAGCAGGGTACAGCAGATACGAATACGATATCCTTGGGGTCAAGGCCGTTCTTCTGTGCGTAGTATGTCTTATAAAGCGCACCGAACATCTGCTGGGGGCTCTTACAGGTAGAAAGGTTTTCTGTGAATTCGGGGAAGTAATGCTCACAGTACTTGATCCATCCGGGTGAGCAGGAGGTCATCATAGGAAGAACTCCGCCGTTCTTTACTCTGTTAAGGAACTCTGTTGCTTCTTCCATAATTGTAAGGTCGGCTGTGAGGTTCATATCGTATACGCCGTCAAAGCCGAGAAGCTTTGTAGCGGTGATCATCTTGCCCTCAACGTCTGTGCCGGGCTCGTAGCCGAAGCATTCACCGAGAGTTGCGCGAACAGAGGGAGCGATACATACTGCTACGTGCTTTGTAGGATCAGCGATAGCATCAAGAACCTTCTGTGTGTCATCCTTTTCGTAAAGTGCGCCGACAGGGCAGGCAACTACGCACTGACCGCAGGCGATACAGCTTGTTTCAGCAAGCTTTCTTTCGAAAGCGTGACCGATACAAGAGTCAAAGCCTCTGTTAGTTGCACCGATTACACCGATATCCTGAACGTTCTTACAAGCACCTACGCAACGACGGCAAAGGATACACTTGTTATTATCACGAACAAGGAAGGGTGTGCTTGTGTCAAGCTCATATCTGACACTTCCACCGCGGAAGTGAGTTTCGTCGCATCCGTATTCGTTAGCGAGCTTCTGAAGCTCACAGGTTGTGCTGCGGATACAGGAGAGACATCTTCTTTCGTGGTTGGAAAGAACAAGCTCGAGGTTTGTCTTTCTTGCAGCGAGTACGCGGGGTGTGTTTGTGAACACCTCCATACCCTCGTTTACGGGATATACGCAGGCGGTAACGAGTCCGCGTGCGCCTGTTACTTCAACAAGGCAAAGACGGCAAGCACCGATCTCATTTACATCCTTAAGGTAGCAAAGTGTGGGAATATCGATTCCCGCGTATCTTGCCGCTTCAAGAACTGTAGAGCCGGCAGGCACGCTGTATTCTCTGCCGTTGATCTTTATATTTACGTTTTCCATTATTAGCGAGCTCCTTTCTTATTCCTTGATAATTGCGCCGAACTTACATTTTTCCATACAAGCTCCGCACTTGATACACTTAGCTGTATCGATTACGTGAGGCTCCTTAACAGTACCGGAGATAGCACCAACAGGACATACGCGTGCGCAGGCTGTACAGCCCTTACACTTATCCGCTACTATCTTATAGCTGAGAAGCTTCTTACATACGCCTGCGGGGCACT
>JAFQPF010000143.1 GCA_017411885.1 Clostridia bacterium | reverse complement strand
GCGACGGCGTGATAAAGGCGCTCGGAGACAGGACGCTTGCAGAAAGGCTTCGCCTTTATCCCGATCCCGAATGCCTTGAGGTAAGAACGCTTTTGTCCTCGCTTTTAGGGTTGGACAAGGATGAGCTCGTGCTTACAAACGGCTCTGACGAGGCATTATCCTTCGCGTTTATGTCATTTTGCGAAAAGGGAGTAATCTTTCCCGAAATAAGCTATGGCTTTTACAAGGTATTTGCCGAGCTTTATAATCTCAAGTACAGGCAGATACCGCTTAAAGAGGATTTCAGCATTAATGCAGACGATTATATCGGTACGGATGAAACGGTATTTATCGCCAATCCCAACGCTCCGACAGGGCTTTTTCTCGGTCTTGATGAGATCGAAAGGATAGTAGCGTCAAACAAAAACAGACTCGTTGTAGTTGATGAGGCGTATATCGATTTCGGCGGCGAGAGCGCAATACCGCTTACGAAAAAGTATGATAATCTTCTGGTTATACAGACCTTTTCAAAATCACGCTCGATGGCAGGCGCAAGACTCGGCTTTGCCGTAGGCTGCAAGGATATTATCGCTGATATGAATACCATCAGGTATTCGACAAATCCGTATAATATCAATTCGTTAACACTTGCCGCGGCAAAGGCGGCGGTGACTGACAACGGTTACTATATCGAAAACTGTAAGAAAATAATCGAAACGCGCGCGTACACAACAGAAAAGCTTATTTCGCTCGGCTTTGAGGTGCTTGATTCGAAATGCAACTTTATTTTCGCAAAGCATAAAGAGCTTGACGGAGAAGAGTATTATCTTGAGCTTAAGCGGCGCGGAGTGCTCGTGCGCCACTTCACAAGCGAGCGTATACGCGATTATAACCGCATTACGATCGGCACGCGTGAGATGATGGACGTGCTTATAAATGAAACGCGTGAAATACTTAGCGCGAAGAGAGGATAAGGCTATGAGAAAAAGTGATATAACGAGAAAAACGGCTGAAACCGATATAAAGCTTTCGCTTAATATCGATGGCACGGGAAAGTGCGACATAGATTCAGGTGTCGGCTTTCTTGACCATATGCTTGAGCTTTTTGCAAGACACTCAAAATTTGATCTGTCTGTAAAATGCAAGGGCGATATTAAGGTTGATTTTCACCATTCTACCGAGGATATTGGTATCGTGCTCGGCAAGGCTTTTGCAGAAGCTCTCGGCGATAAGCGCGGTATTGTAAGATATTCAAATATTATTTTGCCGATGGACGAAGCGCTTATTCTTTGCGCGATAGATATTTCGGGCAGAAGCTATCTTGCCTTTAACGCGGATTTTCCTACCGAAAAGATAGGGGATTTTGATACCGAGCTTGTGCGTGAATTTTTCGAAGCCTTTACAAGACAGGCAGGCGTTACTCTGCACATAAAGAAGTTTGACGGAGAAAACTCGCATCATATTGCAGAGGGAATATTCAAGGCGTTTGCGCGCGTGCTTGCGGGCGCTGTCAAAATTGACGAGCGCTTTGCGGATGAGATACCCTCGTCAAAGGGAGTGCTTTGATGGTTTGTATCGTAGATTACGGAGTCGGAAACCTCTTTTCGCTCAGATGCTCGTTTGAAGCGATCGGGCAGGGGGTTGTAATAAGCTCTGATAAGAATGTAATAGCAAATGCCGAAAGGCTTGTGCTTCCGGGTGTCGGCGCATTCGGAGACGCTATAAAAAAGCTTAATGAAACAGGACTTGATGAAATAGTCAAGGCTTATGCCAAAACCGGCAAGCCGCTTATGGGAATATGCCTTGGTATGCAGCTTTTGTTTGATAAAAGCTACGAGTACGGTGAGCATAGGGGACTCGGACTTATTCCGGGCGAGATCGTCGGATTCAAGACAAGGATAGACGAAAGCCTTAAAATACCGCAGATGGGTTGGAATGCACTCAGCTTCAACAAGCCCGATTCGCCGATATTCAAATATATTGGCGACGGTGATTACGTATATTTCGTCCATTCCTATTTTGCCGTGACCGATAGCAAATACGTTTCGGCTTATACCGAATACGGTATCGACGTAACCGCTTCGGCTGAAAAGGACAATATATTCGGCTGTCAGTTCCATCCCGAAAAAAGCGGAGAGGTCGGACTTAAAATACTAAAAGCATTTTGTGAATTATAAAGGTTAGATTATGAAAATATTACCGGCAATAGACCTATACGGCGGCAAAGCCGTAAGGCTTTACAAAGGGGATTACGCGCAGATGACCGTGTATTCGGATGATCCTGCGTCTGTGGCATCCGATTTTGTCAGAAGCGGTGCCGATGAAATACACCTCGTTGATCTTGAGGGCGCAAAAAGCGGCGCGCTTGATAATTTTGAGACTGTTAAGAGGATAGTAAAGGGAAGCGGCGCGTTTTGCGAAATAGGCGGAGGCATACGCTCGTTTGACGCGATAGAAAAATACGTAGAGATCGGCATCGGCAGAGTTATACTCGGCACGGCGGCGGTATGTGATAACGCGTTTTTAGTTGAAGCGGTTAAGCGATACGGAGAAAAAATAGCGGTCGGAGCGGATATAAAGGATTCTCGTGTAGCAATCAAGGGCTGGACCGAAAAATCCGATTATACCGTTTTTGATTTTTGCGATATGCTTGAAAATATCGGCGTAAAAACGCTTATCTGCACAGACGTATCCAAGGACGGTGCGATGGTCGGCACAAACCGCGGACTTTACCGTGAGCTTTCCGAAAGATACAATATGAATATAATCGCATCGGGCGGAGTGTCTACTCTTGATGACGTGAGTGCGCTTACCGATATGGGCATTTACGGCGCGATAATCGGCAAGGCGTACTATACGGGCGCGATAGATCTTAAGCGCGCGATAGAGATAGGAGGGGGCAAGTAATGCTTACGAAAAGAATCATCCCCTGCCTTGACGTGCGCGACGGCAGAGTAGTAAAGGGAGTCAATTTCGACGGTCTGCGCGACGTTTCCTCCCCCATTGAGCTTGCAAAATACTATAGCGGCGCAGGTGCAGACGAGCTTGTTTTTTATGACATTACCGCCTCGTTTGAAAACAGAAAGCTCTTTACCGACATTCTGACACAAACCGCAAAAGAGGTGTTTATACCGCTTACGGTAGGCGGGGGAATAAATCGAGTTGACGATTTTGAGAGAGTGCTTTCCTGCGGAGCCGATAAGGTCAGCGTAAATTCGGGTGCGATAAGAAATCCGAGTCTTATAGAGGAAGCGGCAAAAAAATACGGCGATCAGTGCGTCGTGCTTTCGGTTGACGCAAAAAGAGTCGGAGATCAGTATCGGGTGTTTGCCCGCGGAGGACGCGATGATACAGGGCTTGACGCGCTTGAATGGATAAAGCGCGGGGTAGGCTCGGGTGCGGGTGAGATAGTGCTTAATTCTATCGACACCGACGGAGTGAAAAAAGGATTTGACATAGAAATGCTCGCGGCGGTAACGGCTATAGTAAACGTGCCGGTGATCGCATCGGGCGGCGCGGGATGTATTGACGATTTTACACATCTGTTCAAGAGCGTGCCCGACGTTGATGCAGGGCTTGCCGCATCTGTATTTCACTTTGGTGAGGTGGATATAAAAGAGCTGAAGCGAGAGCTTTATAATAACGGAATAAACGTAAGACTGATATAGAATATGGAGAGAGTTATGATAGAGATTGAAAAGCTTAAATTTGACGAAAAGGGACTTATCCCTGCGATAGTTGTCGATGCAGATACTAAAAAGGTGCTTACGCTTGCGTATATGAACCGTGAAAGCCTTGAAATATCAATAGAAAAAAAGCTTACCTGCTTTTACAGCCGTTCACGCCAAAAGCTTTGGCTCAAGGGTGAAACGAGCGGAAATTATCAGCATATACTCAGCATCACGGCAGACTGCGATTATGATGCGCTCACAGTCCTTGTTAAAAAGGACGGCCCTGCCTGCCATACGGGAACAGATTCCTGCTTTAACGACGTAATATTCGAAAACGACGAAGCAGACGCGCCCTTTTCGCTTGATGCACTTATGGAGCTTATACGCGGACGTAAGACAGAAAAGAAGGAAGGCTCGTATACCACCTATCTTTTTGAAAAAGGAATAGATAAGATCCTTAAAAAGGTTGGCGAGGAATCGACAGAGGTAATTATCGCGGGCAAGGCTAACGATAAAAAAGAAACCATTTACGAAATTGCAGACCTCACCTATCACATTATGGTAATGATGGTGGAGATGGGGATTTCGCTTGACGAGGTTAAAAGTGAGCTTGCATCACGCCATGTAATTGACAAAAAGGTCAAGCAGGAGAAAATGACAAAATGAGTGAGATTTTTAATCTTCACACGCATACCGTGTACTGCGACGGTGATGATACGCCTGAGGAGCTTGTTACTAAAGCGATAAATAAAGGCTTTTGCGCGCTTGGCTTTTCGGGGCATATGAACAGCTTCGATGCAGAGGTGTCTATGTCGCGCGAGGGTGAGCGTAAATATCTTGAAGAAATAAACTCACTCAAGGAAAAGTATAAGGATAAAATCAGAATACTCGCAGGTGTTGAGCGTGATTACTATGAAAGTGAGCCCTTGCTTGATTACGATTACGTGATCGGCTCGGTGCATTATCTCAAGATCGGTGACGAGTATTTGCCTTTGGACTACAGTGCGCCACGCTTTGAAGAAATCGCTTCTGTTTGCGGCGGTTATAAGAAGCTGTGTGAGAATTATTTTTCACTTGTTGGGGATACTTTAAGTAAAATAAACGCCGATATTATCGGCCACTTTGATCTTATAGTTAAATATAATGAGGGCGGCGTGTTTTTCGACGAGGAGGATCCCGTATATCTTAAGTATGCAACAGATGCAATGGAAAAGCTTTGTCACATACCCTTTGAGGTAAATACCGGAGCAGGCTCACGCGGATACAAAAATCACCCGTACCCTTCAATTACTTTACTTAAAAAGCTAAGGGATATGGGCGGAAGCGTAGTGTATTCAAGCGATTGTCACGCTAAAGAAAATCTCGATTACGGTTATAAAGATGCGCTTGAATATATAAAGGAAGCAGGCTTTGACCGTTTCTTAACGCTTGATGAGGTGAAACAATGGAAGTAAAAACGCTTTTGTCGAAAGTGAAAAAATATTTTCTGTTCACGCTCGGCGCGATATTGACCGCACTTGCGATCAGTGTTTTTTATGTACCGAACAAGATCGTAACCGGCGGAGTTTCGGGTGTTTCCACAATACTTTTCCACGTCTTTTCTATCGCTCCCAGCCTTACTTATTTTGTTGTGAACGCAGTCTTACTGCTTATAGGCTTAAAGTATCTTGGGCGTGATTTCGTTATAAAAACGGTGATCGGAGCAGGCCTTGTAACAATCTTCGTGCAGGTGTTTTCCTATCTGCCTGTGCTTACGGAAGATATCACGCTCAACGTGGTGTTCGGTTCGATTTTATACGGATTTGGAATAGGGCTTACGCTTATATCCGGTGGCTCCACGGGAGGCACGGATATACTCGGCAGACTTATTCAGTATAAGCTTCCGAGCTTGCAGATAGGAAGCGCAATGCTCGTGTGCGATTTCGCCGTGATATTCGCTTCTCTCGTGATCTTTAAGAATATTGAGCTTGCTATGTACGGCATTATTGCTTTGTTTGTATCAAGCTTTTCTATAAATTTTCTGATACGTGCGCTCAACGTTTCAAAGCTTGCGTTTGTAATAACGACGAAAAAGGAGCTTTCAAAGCAGCTTGTCAGCACCTCGCCGAGAGGTGTTACGGTGGTCGATGTTGTGGGCGGATATACAGGAGTTGAAAAGCTGATGCTTATCTGCGCTCTTAAGGCGAAGGAAACGCCGAGCTTTCAGGCAAGAGTGCTTGCGGTCGATCCCGAGGCGTTTATAATCTTCTCGGAATCCGAGCAGATAGTCGGCAACGGCTTTTACGTTTAAAGATAAAAATAACCGATACGGTGAAATCCGTATCGGTTATTTTGCTAAATCTTATTTATAAACTCAATGAGCACCTCAAAATCTCCGTTAGGGTATACAGATATGTCGACGTTATTTTTGTTTATAAGGTCTTTTGTAAGAAGGAATACGCTCATTCCAAGCTTTTGCGCTATCATATCCTCACCCACGTCGTTTCCGACCATAAGGCATTCTTCTGCATTTACCCCGAGCTTTTCAAATATCTCGGTGTAATATTTCGGGTTGGGCTTGCAGTAGTGCGAGTTTTCATAGGTGGTAATAAGCTCAAAATCAGAAGCTTCAAGTCCTGCCCAACGTACACGAGCCTGTGTTGCAACGGCAGGGAAGATCGGATTTGTTGCAAGCGCGATCCGTTTGCCCTTTTCTTTTAGGATACGTACTACCTCATATGCCTGCTCGTTTTTATCACACACGCTTTTTACGTTTTCAAAATCGGTTCTGTAAAAATCGTCAAATATCGGCTCATGCTCTCTTGAGGCTTCGCCGAATACCGATACGAAATAATCCCAGAAAACTTCCTCGTTTGTGCGCCTTCCGTCGTTTTTGACCATTAATCCGGTGCCTTCCCAGATAGCTTTTATAAGCCTTTCGCTATCGTAACCGTAGGGAATAAGTCTTTTTGCAAGTCTTGAAAAATAAGCGTTTACAAAGCATTCCTGGGTAAGCGACAGAAGCGTTCCGTCAAGGTCGAATAATACTGTTTTTATGCTCATTTATTTCACCTGCGGTCATTCTGCAACGAAGATAAAGGGATATATTTCCTGACCGCCGTCATTGAAGTAAATTTCGGCATCCGGGCATTTTTCGCGTATACCTGTTTCAAGTGCTTCTCTGTCGTCATCACTTGCATCTTTGCCGCAGAATACGGTAAGCATAAACTTGTCAGGCTGTTCAAGAAGCCTTGAGGCAAGCTTTACAGCGGCATTGGTTCTGTCCTTTTCGGAAATAACTATTTCCTTTTCAATAATACCGATAGTGTCGCCCTTGTATATAAGAACTCCGTTTATCTTCGCGTCTCTGATAGAGGGTGCGATATAACCAGAGGTCACACGCTTCATTGCTTCTACCGCGCCGGTTACTACCTTGTCGGGTGTTTCGGCAAAGAAGTCAAGCGATGCTAAAGCCGCGTAACCCGAGCCGATGTTCTTGCTGGGGATAACGTGGATCTTTGATCTTGTGTAAAGAAGTGCCGCCTGCCTTGCCGCCATAAGGATATTTGAGTTGTTTGGGAAAACGAAAATGTTTTCTGCGGGGATCTTGTCAAACGCATCGAGGAAATCGTGCGTTGAGGGATTCTGTGTCTGACCGCCCTCTACGATCTCATCGCAGCCAAGCTCCTTGAAGAGAGACGAAATACCCTCGCCGTTGCTGACGGCGACAACACCGTATTTCTTGGTGTTCTCAAGTATAACGGGAGCTTTTTCTTCTGCCTTTTCTTCGGGCTTGCTTTCTTCAAGCTCGGTATGCTGTACGGACATATTTTCGATCTTTACGGTCAGAAAATCGCCGAAAACAAGACAGTATGCAAGCACCTTATCGGGGCTAAAGGTATGAACGTGTACCTTTACTATGCTGTCGGTCTTGAAGGCTACGATAGAGTCACCGATACCCTGCAAAAACTCCTTAAGCTCGTCAATGTCAAATTCGTCGATATTAGTCTTCGCGCTTCTGAGCTGAAGAAGAAATTCGGTACAATATCCGTATTTCATTTCGCTGTCCGCGCCAAAATCGCTGTTTAATACAGAGCTTTGAACAGGTGCGCTTTCAACCTTTACGCTATCGCTTGAGATGACCTCGCCGTTTAATGCGCGCGCAAGACCTTCGATTATATAAAGAAGTCCCGCACCGCCGCTGTCCACAACCCCTGCCTCGCGAAGCACGGGCAGTATATCGGGAGTGCGATCAAGAGAAGCGCGCATTTCTGTGAGAAGATCTTCAAAAAACGCGTTTACGGATTTGTTTTCGTCAACACGCGCCGAAGCGTACTCTACGCCCTCGCGTGCGACCGTGAGAATAGTTCCCTCGGTGGGAGTCATAACAGACGAGTAAGCCTGCTTTACACCAAGCTCAAAGGCTTGTGCAAGCACTTTTGCATCGGCTTCCTTTTTACCTGTGAGCCCTTTTGCTATTCCTGCAAAAAACTGAGAAAGAATAACACCCGAGTTTCCGCGTGCGCCAAGAAGCATTCCGCGCGAAGCCGTGTTCATAACCTCGCCTATATCGTCTGTGTCTGTTGCGGCTACAGTCGAAATTCCACCCTCGACCGTCATACGCATATTGTCTCCCGTATCTCCGTCCGGGACAGGGAATACGTTTAACCTGTTGACCTCTTCGGCGTTAGCCTTGAGTAGGTTAGCTCCGCCGATTATCATATCCTTAAGCTTCTTTCCGCCGATATTAAAGCAAGGATTGTTATTTGAAGCTTCGGTTTCCTGTAAGTTCAGCATTGACCTGTAGTCTCCTTATATATTTTTTGTAATTATCTTTCTTTACCTAAGAAGAATAATACCAGCGTGCCGGGACCGGTGTG
>JAFQPF010000142.1 GCA_017411885.1 Clostridia bacterium | reverse complement strand
GGAAGCTTTGAGACAGAGATAAAGACCGCGGATATTCCCGACTTTGCCGATGCGGATAATCTTCGAATTATTTTTGAGGCGTCTACACGCCACCCTATGAGCCACGACTATGGTGAAGAGGAAAGCGGTGAGCATATAGACCTTGCGTATATGCTTGGCTACCGTTGCGATCCCGGAGCAAACAGAAACTCCTTCGTGCAGACCGACGCAACTAAGTGGGGCGGTATGCTTGAGGTCAGCATCGACGGCAAGGTTATTGATGAAATTTACCTTCCCGATGACCCGGCAGATTCTCGCGGTGCGCTCTCGCACCACTACCAGCCCGTGGTTGACCTGCTTGAAGAAGCGGGAACCTACGGCACGCTTTGCGATATCACTATTCCTTCGGCCTTTCTCCTTAAGCTCAAGGATAAGGAAAGCTTCAAGCTTACTCTTACGATGAAGGACGATAAGGGTCTTTCTGTCTTCTCCCGCACAAGCGGAAGATACGGACTTGGCGTGGTTGTTAAGGCGTATTAAAGGAGAACTGAGATGCCGGTAAAAATTCTGTATTCACAGATAGGCTATGATATCGGAGCAAGCAAAAAAGCTTTTGTAACGGGGGATATAAAAGGCGGAAGATTTACCGTTACAAACGCTGTCACAAAGCAAAAAGTGCTTGAGGATAAACTGACCCTCTGGGGTGAAAAGTGGAACGAGAATTGGTATACAGCTGATTTTTCGGCTGTTGACTGTGTGGGAGAGTACGAAATAGAGGTGTTTGCGGACGGTGTAAGCCGGGACAAAACACAGACGCTTGTACACATCGGAAATCAGCTTTTGTGGAACAAGACAATATATCCCTGCTCGCTCTATCAGCTTGATGTGCGCGCCGCAAACAGCTATCCCGAGGGAGGTTGGCGCGATTGCGGAAGTGAGCTTCAAGAGGTCAGCAGTCACATAATTATGCTTGAAGCTGTGTGCGACCTTTATGCTGATAAGCGTTTTCCCGAATGTGACAAGGCTCGCCTTTTGTATCACATTCGCCGCGCGGCGGACTATATCGCGCTGTGTCAGACCGAAAACGGCGGCTTTATGCACGAAATACACCACAACCGCAGCGTTGACTTTGAAAACGGCGCAAACGCCGTTGCGGTGCTTGCGCGTGTTTCTCGCGTGCTTGGCGATGACCGATATCTGGCGATTGCCCAAAAGGGCTATGAGTTTGTAAAATCCTATGAGCCTCACGTAGAAAAGCCTGAAGGAAACGAGCTTGAAATAACCCACGGCGCGGATAGTCTGACATATCCCATAACCGAGTTCAGAACAAGAGAGCTTCTCGCGCATCTGTCGGCGGTTATCTCGCTTTATAAGTCGGGAGTTGCCGAGCTTAAGGAAAAGGCTGTCTTGCTGACCGATGAAATATTGGCGCGACGCGTCAGCAAGGAGAACGCCGAGAGCGGTTTGTGGGGACACTTTTACACGTATCCTCACAGCAAAATCACCGAAAAAGCGAACTACCATTGCGGAGCGTGGGATCTTCCATATAAAAACTATAACCACGGCGCGCACAAGCCTTATTGGGTCATGCCTATTATTGAAATGACCGAGCTGTTTGGGGATAACCCCAACGCCTCGGAGTGGAAGGACGCGGTGCGTGACTTCGCTTATAGCTTTTTCAAGCCGGCATGCCAAAACAGTCCATTCGGTATTCTTCCCGCGGGAGTGTACGGAGATGACGGCTTGCTATACTTCAGCGGTTGGTATCACGGTCACGCCAAGATATACGGCTACGCCGCCGCGCTTGCCGCGAAGTTCTACGAGCTTTGGCAGGATGCCGAGTTCCTCGATATTGCAAATGCAAACCTTCAATGGATCTCCGGTCTCAACGTAGCGAGTAAGAGCCTTATCGTGGGCGTGGGTGACAGCTTTGTAAGAGATTGGAACTCGCTTTGCGGAACTATAGTCAATGGATTTGACGCCTCACCGCAGTTCAAACTTGCGCCCGTGAGCCGCGAAACCGACCTGCCCAAGTACCTCGACGACGAGGGCGGAATACACCATTGCGCAGGCTTTGTAGCAGGACTTTGCGCCATAAATAAAGTGAAGTAATATTATTAATAATTGAAGCACCTGTTGCAATTCGAACCCTTCGGGTTTGGACCCCCAACAGGTGTTTCTTTTCAAGTGTTTCAGAGGTTTTTTGATTTATAAATGTTGTACATATTGCGTGTATTGATTATAACATATAATGATGCTAATGAAAATAATCTTTCACCGAAAGATATTGAAAAATCACCGATTGTGTGATATACTGATGCCGAAACTGTGTACAAAGGAAAGGGAAGGAGCAGGGGAATATGAAGAAAATTATAGTGATCGGTTGCCCCGGAAGCGGTAAAAGCGAATTTTCACGCGCGCTTCACGACAAGACGGGTATTCCGCTTTACCATTTGGACATGATGTACTGGAATGCGGACAGAACGATAGTTGAAAAGAGTGTTTTCCGCAGCCGTTTGGCTGAGGTACTTGAAAAGGATGAATGGATAATCGACGGCAATTACGGCTCGACTATGGAGCAAAGGCTGGCGGCGTGCGACACGGTATTTTTTCTTGATTATCCGCTTGAGGTATGCCTTGGTGGCATTATGGCGCGGATCGGAAAGCCGCGAAGCGATATGCCGTGGGTGGAAACAGAACCCGACGGAGAGTTTATCGGCTTTGTCAAGGATTACGAGGCTCAAAGCAAGCCGGGTGTACTTGAATTGCTAAGTAGATACAACGACAAAAACATCGTTGTTTTCACAAGCCGCGAGCAGGCGACTGAGTTTTTAAAGGCAGATAATATATGATGCGGAAATTGGGGAAAAAGAATTTGACTGCGTGAGATCGTGCGAGCTTCTCGCTACTGTTCCGCGTGGTCGTGTGGTGACGTACGGCAAGCTTGCCGAGATGCTTGGCAACAAGTATTGGTCGCGAGCTTTTTTGCGTTTTCGGTAAAATCGTCGTCAAAGCCAAGTTAAGCTATGCGTTTATAAATTTGAAGACAACACCGGGAGTTTCGTGCTTAGGGTCGCGGGCGGCGGTGAGACCTATTTTGGTGATAAGGTCACCGCTAACGGTCAGCTTGTTGCCCTCAAGCGTTACCTCGTCGGTTACGTCAATTGCGGTGTCGGCGGCAAGGTCTTGTGCCAAAAGTCTGCCGCTTGGGGCTTTGTCAAACACGACTGTCAGCGACTTGTAAACGCCGAAAACGCCGATAGGCTCGTCGGGGTCGGCCCCCTCAAGCGTAACGTGGGCGGGGTAGTGGGTGTTCAGCTTTCCGTTGAGCGTTCGGGGAAATGAGCCGACAGCCACCGCACCGTTTGGGTGTTTTGAACACCCTACAAGGGGCAGAATTCCGTCGGTTTCTACCTTCGGAAGTGACATTCCTCGGCTTATTGCGGCGGGCGTATCTTGAATTATCGTTCTTCCGCTGAGGTAGGGCCATTGCTTTTCTCCCGTTTGCGGGTAATCCCATTTATCGCTTACAAGTGTGTCGGATATTTGAAGATCGCTTTCGTGAACGCCGAAGGGCGGCGCGATACGCTGCCACATCACGGCTCTTACAGCGTCCTCAAAGGGGGTGACGAGGGTCTGCTTAACCGCTCGCTTTTCCTCGATCTGATGGCGCATGATGCCCAGCGAGCAGCCGAGAGCCGCCCCTATCTGCACGGGGTCTTCGATGTTGATAATGCCAAGACAGCCGACGTTTACGCCGTTGTAATTTCTCAGTATCTCCGCTGTTCTGCCGAACATGGTGGTGTAGCGGAATTCGGGAACTACGTCATAGGCACGGATAAAATCGCTTATGGCAAGGGTCTTGCCAATGCGTTCGCTTCTTTCGTTGTCGGCAAGCCTTTCGGCGTATGGCACGTCGTAGGCAGGTTGGGTGTATGCGTGCTCGATAAGCAGACGGGGCGCATATTTTCTCACCGCATCAGTCATCATCTCGCGGTACTTTGCCGACTTACAGCTTCTGCCCCAGTCGACCTTCCAATAGGCTATATCTGCATAGTCGCACCACTTGGCGCGTTCTTCCCAGTATTCGCGCTCGGCTTCTGCGTTTTCTTCGGCGGGATCCTGGTCATCGTATGGCTTCTGGCAGGCGACCCAAAG
This sequence comes from Clostridia bacterium, assembly GCA_017411885.1. The sequence continues at coordinate 105 of JAFQPF010000142.1, read as the reverse complement.
TCCAACGCCCTTGTATCCGAGGGTGCGTATTCTGTCGGCAAGCTGTTTCAGTCTTTCGCGCGGCTCACCGTGGGTGAAAGGGAAGCGGTCGGTATTGACCTCAAG
>JAFQPF010000141.1 GCA_017411885.1 Clostridia bacterium | reverse complement strand
GTATTCTGCCTTGCAAGCTCGATTGACGACTTAAAGGCTCGTCTTTCCCGCATCATCGTTGGCTACACCTACGATGAAAAGCCTGTTACTGCAGGCGATCTCAAGGCGGTTGGCGCTATGACAGCACTCCTCAAGGATGCGCTCAAGCCCAATCTTGTACAGACACTCGAGGGTACACCTGCATTCGTGCACGGCGGTCCTTTTGCAAACATTGCTCACGGATGCAACTCGGTAATCGCTACACGTATGGCTATGAAAACAGGTGATTACGCAGTAACAGAGGCAGGCTTCGGTGCTGACCTCGGTGCTGAAAAGTTCCTTGACATCAAGTGCCGTCTTGCAGGACTCAAGCCCTCTGCGGTGGTAGTCGTTGCAACTGTACGCGCGCTCAAGATGCACGGCGGACTCGCAAAGACCGAGCTTGGAACTGAAAACCTTGAAGCTCTTGAAGCAGGTCTTCCCAATCTTATGCGTCACGTATCCAACATAACAAACGTATACAAGCTTCCCTGCGTTGTTGCGGTAAACCAGTTCCCCACCGACACAAAGGCTGAGACCGATCTTGTTATTGAAAAGTGCCGTGCGGTAGGCGTTAACTGCGTACTTTCAACCGTTTGGGCTAACGGCGGCAACGGTGCCGTTGAGCTTGCCAAGGAGGTTGTAAGACTTTGCGAAGAAGAGGACGCAAGCAGCTTTGAATTCAGCTACGAATCCGAGCTTTCACTTGTTGAAAAGATCAACAAGCTTACACGCAGAATTTACGGCGGTAACGGTGCTATGATCACCCCCGCAGCTCAGAAGCAGATCGACAAGCTTACTGAGCTTGGCTTCGGATCTCTTCCGATATGTGTGGCAAAGACTCAGTATTCCTTCTCGGACGATCCGACAAAGCTCGGTGCGCCCGAAAACTTCGAGATCACAGTTAAAAACGTGAGAGTTTCCGCAGGTGCCGGATTTGTGGTAGTTCTTACCGGTGACATTATGACAATGCCCGGTCTTCCCAAGGTTCCCGCAGCTGAAAAGATCGACGTTGATTCAAACGGAAAGATCTCCGGATTGTTCTGATGATATAAAATTTTTACGGGTGCCGATGATGGCACCCGTTTTTCATATCACCTTGACTTACTGTTTAATGTAGTGTATAATATAATATATTTGATCAAAGGTAAATAAGGCGGTAAGTATCCATGAAGCAGTTTATACCTCGTTTTTTTGTTACACTTATGTGTATGGTTACTGTTATTTCTATATTAGCGGTTACTTCATACGCAGTCTCCTCCGAGCCGGTTGAAATAATTCACGGCAAGGACGTTGTGGTCGGCTTCTTTTATCCCGGCAGAAGCACAAGCAACAAGGCAATCAATCTTGAGTATGACAAAGAAGCATATACTTCTTCGCTTGTAACAAATACAGATATGAATATTAACGACGTTGATAACACCTACTACAAGGTATATCTCGGTCTTGACAATCTTATAAAGGATGCACCGTGCGTTGCACTTGGCGTATCTTATTCATCTTCTGTTGACGTTGAGATATCCATTCAGACAGATGCTCATATGAGTGATACTGAAACACACAAGTTAAACAATACTGTTTCAAAGCTTATATTTGACCTTTCCGACATCGGTTATTCGAATTCTGAATTATACAAATACCTACGCATCGGCACGGGCATTGATAACGGAGAAATCCTCCCGAAGGGTACTAAGCTATCTGTTGAATACATAGCCTTTTTCGCGGATATTGATGCGGCAAAGGCTTACGTTTACGAAAAGCCCGTAGACACTGCTCCGATATACCTTGAGGACAATCACATAAAGTCGGTTTCCTTTAACGTTATGACCGCCGGTCACACGTTAAGCCCCTCCGCAAGAGCGCCTTATATGGCAAGAACAATTCTTGAGTACGAGCCTGATATCATCGGACTTCAGGAAGCAAACGCTACATGGTATTCGGAGCTTGCACATCTCTTCGGCGAGGAATACGGAAGCATTGTAAAATGGCGTACTACAACCGATTCGGAAAGCACACCAATATTTTACAAGAAGGACAAGTTCGAGCTTCTTGACAGCGGTTACTTCTGGCTTTCCGATACCCCTGATGTACAGTCGTTGGGTTGGGGAGCGAATTTCCACCGTATCTGCTGTTGGGTCAAGCTTAAGATAAAGACAACAGGAAAGGAATTTTATTATTTCAATACCCACTGGGATTTTTCCGAAGCACCGCAGCTCGGAAGCGCAAAACTGTTTTACGATAAGATAAAAAATAAATGTCAAGATCTTCCGGTAATTCTCACTGCGGACTTCAACATGACCTGGAACTCTGAAGGCTATGCTATGCTTCGCTCATTCCTTACAGAGTCTAATCACGAGCGTAATCCTCAGCACACCTATAATAATTTGAACGACGGCGCAAACTCCATTCTCATCGACTATCTGTTTTACACCGCTGACAACATTATTTCACAGAATTATACGGTCATAAAGGATCGTATAATTACCGATGATTACAACTACCACTTATCCGACCACTACGGTATTTTCAACGATCTTTACTTTCTCGGCACGCCGAATGAATACACGCTCAGCTTTAAGAATGAGCTTACACAAACGCTAATACCCGATATTACCGCATTGGAAAACGTAACGACCAACCTTCCGCGCGGCGAGCCTGTGCTCGGCAAAAGATTTATCGGTTGGTCCGCAGATGGCGGAAAAACGCTTGTGAATGACTGCTTTACTGCATACGCCGACACAGTTTTCTTTGCATACTATGAGGATGCCGAAAATTATACCGTGACCTATTTGACAGGTGAGCGCGTATACAAGAGCGAAATCGTCGCGGCAGGCAGCGCTTATAAGATAATCACCGACACTACAGACATTATACCCGAGCCCGGATACTATTTCTACGGCTGGGTAAACTCTGACGGCAAAAAGCTTGAGGGAACGATAGAACAGGTTATAGAAGATATTATTTTATACGCAAGCTTCAAAGAAATAGTACCGCTCAAGGATTATTACGTATTGACTCCCGTCGATTTAACACCAAGCACCAACGGCTTCACCCTTTCTGTCGTTGAGGAAAGTGATACAGATACTTCTTATTTCAGATACACTGTCACAACCGACGGCACCTCTCACGACAATACAAGAGCTTACCTCAAGCCCTCTTCCGAAACCTTCTTCCCTCTTCAGTTCAGTCTTCACGATTATAAGTATCTTAAGATCGGTTATCGTTCAAACATAACTACAACCGCAAAAATGGGAATGAATCTGTGGTCTGTCGGATCACGTATATACGGTCCTGATGTTACTGTAAAATACAACAACAGTTGGCAAACGCACGTTTACGATCTTTCTGTCTTGAACAGCGGTGAAGCCGGTGCAACATTTGAAAACAGCTGTGACGGTCCTCTGAAAAATCTCTTTATCAAACCGTATGCTGCAAGCAACACGGTTATGAAATCAGGTGAATATTTCGATATTCAGTATATTGCTTTGTTCGACAATCTCAAAGAAGCAGAAAACTTCAAATATTCATACACGTTCAGCTATGATACTCTCGGAGGTAAAGACGGTCCTGCGTCCGCTGACGTATTTCCCGGTACTGAGCTGACAATAAGCGATATCATCCCCTCTAAGAAAGACTTCAATTTCCTCGGCTGGACAGACAATGCGCAAAGCTCTGAGGTTAAATACAGAGCCGGCGACAAAATCACAGTAGACAATGCGGATGTTACACTTTACGCCGTATGGGATAC
>JAFQPF010000140.1 GCA_017411885.1 Clostridia bacterium | reverse complement strand
TTGCTCAGTGTCAGTATCTTATCTAGAGCTTTTAATTCTTGCTTACTTATTTTGTAAAAGAATTGTCGAGTTTCTTGCTTGGTCGTATCTTGCTTTTTTAAGCTTCGTACTTCCTTCTTCTGTTGTTCAATTTTCAAGGACCATCTCAAGCGCCTTTGCAGGCACCCGATCATTATATCACATCCGCTACTCTTTTGTCAAGGCTTTTCTTTAACTTTCCTTAACTTTTTTCGCTTCTGTTCCCCCACCCTTCTCCGGGTGAGCCTGTCTATTATATCACCTTTATTTACCTTTGTCAAGGGGGTTTTACAAAGTTTTTTCAAAAAAATCCATTTTTCGTGCATCTTTATCTAAAATGCGCAAATGCTACTTATAATCGGTCTGTTTTATAGCTAAAACGCACTTTAACACAATACCATAACACGGAGATTTTATGACCACGATATTTGTAAGAACGCTTATAACCTACCTTGTTCTTATTTTTGCAATAAGAATAATGGGCAAACGCCAGGTAGGTCAGCTTGAGGTTTCGGAGTTAGTTACCACCTTTTTGCTTTCCGAGCTCGCCTCCTTCCCTATCACCGACGACGGGATACCGTTATTATTTTCCGTCATACCGATACTCACCTTAGTTGCCATTGAGGTGATCGGAGCATATGCCGTGACGAAGAGCAACAAGCTCAAGAAAATATTTATCGGTCATCCCACTATGATAATCTGCAAAGGCAAGCTTGACTTAAAGGAGCTTGAGCGCAACCGCATAACTATCGAGGAGCTGTTCAGCCAGCTCAGAATGAAAAGCATCGTATCGCTTGACGAGGTCGAATACGCGATACTTGAGCAAAACGGTCAGCTTTCGGTCATAACAAAGTCAAAGGTACAGCCGCTGTCCCCTACCGACGTTGGTGTTGAGGTGAAGGAAAAAGGCATCGCACACGCGATCATAGTTGACGGAAGCATCAACGAACAAAATCTGTCTGTTGCCGGCAAGGACCGCGCGTGGCTTGAAAAGCGTCTCAAAGCCCACGGTTGCTCACCTGATGACGTTTTTATATTCACGGTCAACGATATCGGGGACGAAACATTAATAAAGCGCGCCGATATGTGACGCGCTTTATATGAAAGGTAATATATAATGAAGAATATGATAATTTCGTCAGCTATACTGCTCACCATAGTAATTCTTCTTTGCATAAACTCGGTAGTGCTTGACAGATGCGCCGATTCACTGTTACAAAAAGCAGACGCAATGAGCGACGATCCGTTGCTCGAAATCGAAAACGCAAGATCGCTTGAAAAGGAATGGGAGGCGATCGAGCCGTTCGTTTCTATAACGGTCGTGCATCTCGAAACCGAGGCGGTCACGAATTCGGTATCGCTCATATCGGTTTACGCAAGCACGAACAATCAAAGCGAATTTATCGCGGCAAAGAATATTTTCAAGCACGCGGTATCTCACATAAGCTTTTCGGGAAAGCTTTCGCACGAAACCATACTATAGCTTATCTGAAATCGGTCACGCCGTCGGAAAGCTTTACACTCTTACGAAGTATCGAATAATACTCGCTCTCGACATTTTCAAAGTCTATGCCCGCATCGCTTGCGATAGCCTTGACGATATATTCGGGATTGAGATAATCGGCGCTGTCGCAGGAAAGCATCGCTTTAACAAGCACAGCACTGTTATCAAGCGAAACCTCACTACTCTTTATAAGAGGCTTTATATCGACCTCTTTTTCACCGCTTTTGGTTTTCTTGGTGATAACAAGCGGCTTACTTAAAAGCTCGCTTGCTCTTTTCACGAGTGCTTCATCCGCAAGCGAGGAGTATATTTTTATTTCATATTCCGCCCAGGCTATCTCGGCGATCTTATGCTCGGGATACCATACTCCCTTCACGCTCATTTCGGGCGGAAGCTGCGCGGATATACGCGATGCGATCTCATCAAGCGGCATATCTTCAACTATTTTGAAGTCGACAAATTCGCACTCGCTCTCTGTACCTATCGAAAGCGGAAGCGAAAACACGAGCTTGGGGCGCGGATTAAAGCCTTCGGTATACCATATCGGCACACCTGCGCGAACCATAATACGCGACATTGTGCGTGCTAAATCAAGATGGGATATAAACTGTAGCTTTCCCGTTTTTGTAAAGCCGAGTCTTACAGGTCTCGCTTGCACCACGATCTTTCACCTCCAAGCTTATTTGCGCCGCACGCAGAGCAATTCTGCGAGCAGTTGGGCGTAGTTATATTCTCATGCGCCTTTTTGTTTTCCTTTAACATAAACTCCTTGCTGACACCGCAGTCGATCATATCCCACGGGAGTATCTCGTCATCACCAAAGCGTCTGTTTGCGTAAAACGCGGGATCTATTCCTGCCGCTTCAAAGCATTTAAGCCACTTGTCGTAATCGAAAAATTCATCCCACGCATCAAAGCACATTCCAAGCTTGCGCGACTCTATAAGCGCCTTTGAAAGTCTTCTGTCTCCGCGCGCAAGCACCGCCTCTACTCTGCTGACCTTTGCATCGTGGTGGTGGAACTTGACGAATTTATTATTCATTTTCGATTCAAGATACTTTTGCTTATCATACACCACATCAAGCGCATCCTGCGCTTCCCATTGGAAGGGTGTAAACGGTTTGGGGATAAAGGTTGACACGCTTACAGTGACAGACGGCGGACGCTTAAATCCGCCCTCACCCTTATGCTCGCGCTTCAGCTCAAAGAATTTGTCCACGACCTTATCGGCAAGCTCGGCTATACCTGCAAGATCCTCGTAGGTTTCGGTAGGCTGGCCAAGCATAAAATAAAGCTTGACCTGACTCTTGCCGCCCTCAAACGCTACCGTGCAGGCATTCATAAGATCCTGTTCGGTGACGTTTTTATTGATAGCGTCCCTGAGTCTTTGCGTGCCCGCTTCGGGGGCAAAGGTTAGTCCCGACGTTCTTACCGAGGATATCTTTTCCATAAGCTCCTTTGAAAAGCTGTCCGCGCGAAGCGACGGCAGCGAAAGGCTTACCATATTATCGTCTGTCCATTCAAGAAGCTGCTCGCAAAGCGGCTTGAGCTTTGAATAATCGCTGATGCTCAGCGAAATAAGCGATATCTCATCGTATCCTGTAGCGTCGTAAAGCTTTTTCGCCTGCTCACTTAACACCTCGGGGGATTTTTCTCTCACAGGTCTGTATATCATTCCCGCCTGGCAGAATCTGCATCCGCGGATACAGCCTCTGTACACCTCAAGTGTTATTCTGTCGTGCACCGTTTCTATATACGGCATTACAAACTTATCCGGGAAATATGACTTATCCATATCCCTTATAATGCGCTTTGTAACCTTTTCGGGAACGTCCTCATATTTCGGTGTGATCGAGCGTATCGTACTGTCATCGTTATATTCGATCTCATAAAGCGAGGGAACGTAAAAGCCGTCAAGCTTTGCAGCCGCGCGTAAAAACGCGCTTTTCGTATAGCTTCCCTCATCCTTCATTTTTATATAAAGCTCGGTAAGCTCCACAAGCGCCTCTTCGCCCTCTCCAATGCTGAAGATATCGAAGAAGTCGGCAACAGGCTCGGCGTTATACGCACAGGGACCGCCGCCTATTATGACCGGATCGTTTTCTCCCCTGTCCTTGGCGAGAAGCTCAAGGCCTGCAAGCTCAAGCATATAAAGCACAGTCGTGTAGCACATTTCGTACTGCAAGGTAAACGCGACTATATCAAAATCGCGAACAGGATCTCCGCTTTCGACCGCACACAAGGGGATATTATGAAGCCTCATCTGCTTTTCCATATCCGACCACGGAGCATACACGCGCTCGCACCAGATATCCTTATGCTCGTTCAGCACGCCGTACAGTATTCTCACGCCGAGATTGGACATACCTATCTCATAGGTATCCGGGAAGCAAAAGGCAAATCTTGCCTTGATCTCATCTTTATTCTTTATAGTCTGACCGAATTCGCCGCCCGAATATCTTCCGGGCTTTTCAACTCGCTTAAGTATTCTTTCGTAGGGAATATTCTTTTCCATCTACCAATTTCCTTTCTCAAAGAAATACCGTTACGGCAATTTCACCGTAACGGTATATCACCTTACTCTGTAAAAACGGTAATGAACATTATCGGTATCAGCCAGAAAAGCTGATAAAGCGCCGCGTATGCGGAGCCAAGTCCGAGCTTGCCAAGTGCCGCTACCGCGTATATTAACACAAGCACGAGTACGGTGCTTATTATTTCAAAGATACTGTGTATTCTTGAAATGTATTTGATCCTGTCGCAAAGTGACAGCGCGCGGAGCAGGGGCTTTACGGTAGACGCACATACGACACCGCTGTCTGCCCGATCATGCCTTGAGGGCATTTCCTTACCCGGCTTTCCGTGCACAACCCTTACGGGATAATCTTCATCAAGTCCAAGCTTTCTTATGATAAATCCATTATCTATATTGGGGTCCTGCGTTCTTATTCCGACACACATTCCCGCCTTATAAAGCTGCTTGAATATGAGCTCGAATTCACGGTCGGCCGTATACTGAACGTAGAACTTCGCAAGGATCTCTTCTTCGTTTGCAACGTACATAAGCCTTAAGCCCGCATTCTTCTCCATCGCCTCGTCGCTTTCTCCGTACGGAGTTTCAAAATCGAGCGATTTCATATAGTCATTGCTTCCAAGATACAGGCTTTCACCGTCAACCGTACAATGCACGCCGTTATCGGTGCAGTCAAGAAGCTCTGTTTCCTCACTGTGTCCGATTTCTACAGTCGCAAGCCCGAAAACGTCCGCAAGCGGTCCGCCGACCTTAGAGAATATGCTTGCCGCGTAATATATAACGCCGTCAATACGGTTGTCACCGTAGACCTTGACGCTGTTTATCTTAACGCCTGTTGCCGGGAAAAGCTCCTTTTCGTCAAAGAACACTACCGAGCCGTCCGAATACTCGTCGAGTGAGCCCTCTCCGATTATCGCGCTTTCGCCCTCAAAGGACATTTTAGACGCACGGTAGAAGGGATACGAGCCTGCAATAATGACAGTTCCGGGAAGTCCGAGAACAAGGGCAAGGTAAGCCATCGTTACAGTTTCATATGCGCTTGCCTTCATAAAGATCCCCAGTCCGATCGCAAGTAAGATCTCGGCAAGCACAATAAGCATCAGCGCAAGCAGATGTCCTTTTTTACTGCGAGAGCGGATCCTTGAGAAAAATCCGTCTGCGAATTTAACTCTCGTCACCGCGAACATCGGTGAATCGGGAGAAACGTATTTATCAAAGAGTCCGGCGTTACCCTCGCGCTCCTCATCGGTAATTCTTCTTATCGCGTATTTCTTTGTCGGTGCAGAAACTACGGAAAAGCTCATGATCTCACGCTTAAGATCAAGCACCTCACAAAGCAATGCTATAGCAAAGGTAAGCGCGACCGGGAAGTTGTAGAAGCTTGCACCTCTGATTCCCGGAACAAGGCAAACGGCGGCAGTATATACCACCGAGCCTACAAGCAGGATCGAGGTAACAGATTCAAAGCCCGGCTTAAGCTTAAACAGCCTTACAAATCCAAGTGCAAGCTTATCAAGATACATAAGCGCGCAAAGTAATACGAGCTGAAGATCTATCATCGCGCACACGGTCGGGTAAACCGAAACCGTAAGCAGATTCGGAAGCTTTATTCCAAGCAAGGCCGAATTTTCAAACACGAAAAGAAGTGCGGCAAATATCACGCCGAGCCAGAGCCTTACCGAAGCTCCCTTGAAAGCGCGCATATATCTGCTCTTGATCTCCTCGCCTTGCTCGGGATCGGTATATTCAAATTCCGAATCGAACGTTTCAAAAAGACGCTTCTTCTTCGGCACTGTGGGCATCTGAAGATTATCGCTCTCTTTTTGTATTTCACTCGCCGTTTCCTCGCCGTATTTTTCAACAAGCTCACTGCGGTTGGCAAAAAGATTGAGCAAGGTCATATCTGTAGTATCAAACGGAAGTCCGTTTATAGTCTTATACTCACGCGCACCGTCGTCGGTTATCGGTACAAGCTCATCTTCAAGCTCCTCGGGCTGCACGTCGTTTGAAAACTCAGCCTCATCTGCTTTGGCGGCAAGAACATCCTCGCCGTTTTCTATCATAGTGGCTATTTGGGCAAGGTATCCGTTGTCAAGCTCTTCGAGCTCTTCGGCAGCTTCTGCCACTTTAACTTCTTCGTCCGGCTCCTCTTTGACTTCTGCTTCTTCTGTGTCTTCTTCGGCAGCCTTATGTATGACCGATGTCGGTCCGTCGTTTAAGCCTTCAAATTCGGCAATTATCCGTTCGATGTCAGCCTCTTCCTCGCGGCTTATCTCAACAGGCTCTGACGCCTCCGCCTCAAGCTCGGGCTCGTCACTCTCCTCATCCTCGCCGATCGGCTCGTAAACCGCCGTTCTTGAAAGAGCATCCTCCTCATTTTCAAACCAGGGGTCATCGTTTTCTTCAACGACAGTCTCTTCTTTTTCTGCTTCTTCAACAGCTTCTTCAGAAGAATCAGGCTGTGATTCTTCCTCTTCATTGCCTTCGTCGACTATATCAACGTATTTGCTCAGGTTCTCGCTGTTAAGCTTATCGCTTTCATATTCCTCAAGATCACCGTACACGATCTCCGAAAGTGCAAGCTTCATAGCCTCATCGCTTATATGCGAGGCTTCGACCTTGGTATTTTCTTCAGTCTTTTGGGGAGACTTGTCAAGTCCTGCTCTCAGCTTTTTCAAAAGCAGGTCTGCCGTTATGGCATCTCTTTCATCAGCGCCGAGATCACCGTTATTATAGGGCATCTTAATATCTCCTTTCGATTTATAAAGTTAAGCTTATTCTTACTTGCTCTGCTTATGGTGGCACTTTGCCGCCTCACACATAATTACCGAGGTCGCACAGGCTACGTTGAATGATGTAACCTTGCCGTACATCGGGATAGATACGTTAAAATCGCTTAAGTCCTTGACAAGCTTTGATACTCCAAAGCCCTCGCTTCCAACGACTATCGCGCACGGTCCCGAGAAATCGGTTTCATAATATGGCGTGCCGCCTGCTTCTGCGGCATATATCCATACACCGAGCTTTTTAAGCTTTTCAACAGCGGATGCGATATTTGAAACCTTCGCTATCGCAAGATGCTCAAGAGCACCGGCAGAAGCCTTTTCAACCACCGTGGTAACGCCCACAGCTCTGCGCTTCGGAATAATAAGTCCGTGAGCACCAACGCCCTCGGCAACTCTTATTATCGCACCGAGATTATGCGGGTCCTCTACTCCGTCGGCTATCAGTATAAGCGGGCTTTCGCCTCTTTGAGCGGCGATCTCAACAAGCTGTTCGACCGAAACGTACTCCTTTGCCGCCGCCATTGCGATTATTCCCTGATGAACCACGCCTGCGGCGAGCTGATCAAGCTTTTGCTTTTCACATTCTACCACCGGTATTCCAAGCTCGATCGCCCTTGCAACGAGCATCGTTATAGAGCCCTCGCGCTCTCCCTTGGAAACAAATATCTTATCCACACTGCGCGAGCTTTTAAGAAGCTCTCTTACGGCATTTCTGCCGATTACAAGATTTTCATCCTGCGCATTATCTTCAAAACGGCGATCATTACGCCTGTTTTCATATCTGTTTTTCATAAAACCTCTGAAAAGCCACATCACCGTGCCACTCAAAAAAATAACGGCTCACGGCGAAATTATATAATTACAGTTATACTATATTTAATTATACCATATTTTTTTCAAATTGCAATAGAAAAGTCCAATAAGTTGGTGATAAAAATATTACTTTGTTGTAAATTATCGAAAAATGAGGTAAATAAAGCACAAAAAAACGGCATACGCCGTTTTTTTGTAGTCAAAGTTCAATTACTGCTGTTCAGCTTTGATAGCTGCATAGCACTCGCTGCAGTATACAGGCTTGTCGCTGCTCGGCTCGAAAGGAACCTTAGCTTCATTTCCGCACTTTGCGCAAGTAGCAGTGAAGAGCTCTCTGGGAGCCTTTGCCGCATTCTTCTTCTTGTCGCGGCAAGCTTTGCATCTCTGCGGCTTATTCTGGAAACCTTTCTCTGCGTAGAATTCCTGTTCGCCAACTGTGAATGTGAATTCCGCTCCGCATTCCTTGCAAACTAAAACTTCGTCCTGGTACATTTGTGTCTACCTCGCTTTAAATTTGGTAATTTGCCCTCGACGGATTTCAACCGACACCTTTGACACACACTTCTGCAGCAACGCTCTATTTAAGCTATTCGGGCA
>JAFQPF010000139.1 GCA_017411885.1 Clostridia bacterium | reverse complement strand
GGCATGAGTGGAAGTACCTTATCGATATGGCACAGAAAGAGGTCATATGTCAGAGGCTTTCACCGTTTCTTGAGCTTGATAAGCACGCTAAAAACGGCGGTTATATGATACGGAGTCTGTATTTTGACGATTATTTCAACACCGCGTACGAGGAAAAGGATGCAGGTGTGCTTGAAAGAAAAAAGTACCGTATCCGTGTATATAACTGCTCGGACAGCAGTATAAAGCTTGAAAGAAAAAAGAAATACGGAAGCTATATTTTCAAGGAAGCGGCGACGCTTACAAGAGATGAGGTATATAAGATATTAAACGGAGATTACGAGTTTCTGCTTCACAGCAAATACCCCCTTTGCAGGGAATTCTATGTGGAATGTGTAAGTAACGTGATGCGCCCGCGGACTATCGTTGACTATGACCGCGAGCCGTGGATACTTGACGCGGGAACGGTTCGTATCACCTTTGATATGGACGTGCGCGCCGCAGTTGGAAGCTATGATATTTTTGACGATACGCTTCCTACATTGCCCGTGCTTGAGCCGGGCAAATGCGTTATGGAGGTCAAGTATACAGAGCTTTTGCCGCACTTTGTACGTGACGTATTGCCCGACAGAGCGTCGGAATTCACCGCAGTATCAAAATATGTGCTCTGCTATGAAAAGACCGAATATATGAACAGCTTCAAATACTGGTATGAAAACTGAATCGGAGGATAAATATGAGTGTTCAGGATTTTATAAAAAAGTCAATACTTGAATCGGGAGTGTTTGACGGTGTTAATGTAACAAACGCCGCCCTGGGACTTCTTACGGCGCTTATTATGGGTGCTGTTATATACCTTGTATACAGAAGGTTTTATACGGGAGTTATCTATTCCCGAAGCTTTGCTATCACCCTTGTAGGTATGACGGTGCTTACCGCTATGGTTACACTTGCAATAAGTACGAATATCGTTATTTCGCTCGGTATGGTCGGTGCGTTGTCTATCGTACGTTTCCGTACGGCTATAAAGGATCCGCTTGATCTTTTGTATCTTTTCTGGGCGATAACGACCGGTATCACGTCGGGTGCGGGAATGTACGTTCTTGTAGTAGTAGCCGCATTGGTTATGACCTTGATGATAATAATGTTTTATACCAGACAGCAAAAGGGAAGAATATATATACTTGTCGTTCACTATGTCGGTGACAGCGTGGGTGATGATATCATCCGTGCCCTCGGTAAGATTAAATATTTTGTAAAGTCAAAGACATTGAGAAAAGAAAAGACCGAAATGGCGATCGAGGTTTTCTGCAAAAACAATGATACCTTCTTTATGGAAAAAATCAGAGGAGTCAGCGGAGTGGAGGACGCAACGCTGATCCAGTATAACGGAGAATACCATGGATAAATTACTTAATGCGGTAAAGGATTTTTCGGCAATTAAGAAATATCTCGCGGCTATCAATCAGACGACAGACGATTATTTGTTTGTGATTGATATAAAAAGTAACCGGATACAGTTTTTCCGATCGGTTGATGAATTTTTTAACATAAAAGGCTCCGACGAGCAGGTGTGTACCCTTGAGGATGTTATTTCTATCGTACATCCCGCGGACCGTAAAGCGCTCAGCGCGGATATTGAAGGCATCCGTCTTGGCACCAAGGATGCTCACGATATGAATCTGCGTATATTCAAGCTTGGCGGAGAAACCGTTTGGGTGAATTCTCGCGGTAAGGTGTTGCACGATGAAAATAAAGCACCGTACGTAATGATCGGACGTCTGTCCGAGGAGGCACTTCGCCACCTGTTTAATCCTATAACCGGTCTGTGGAACAGGACAAAGCTTCGTGAGGATCTGAAAAGCAGACTTCATAACGGCAAGGGCTGGCTTATGAAGCTTGGGATACCTGCGTTTGCGGATATTAACCTGAGCCACGGAAAAAGCTTTGGTAACGAGCTTCTTTGCGAAATGGCGGATATTCTTGAGCATATCGATTTTATAGAGGAGTCTTACCACGTTGATAACAACAATTTTGCTGTTATTACCGAGGAATGTGACCGTGATACGATAGAGCAAATGTACGCACAGATCTGCGAGGCTATGAACGAAAAATGCTCGGTATTTGCAGGTGCCGTTCCGATTGATAACAGCATTTTCATCGACGTGTCCCAGCTTATCAATTCGGCTAACATTACTCTGAGTGATTCGGTACAAAGCCTTAATCCAAGCGTTGCTTTCTTTTCCGCGGAGGAGATAAACCGGAGAATAAGCGAGCTTACGCTTCTTGAAGAGCTCAAGGAAAGTGTACAGAATGATTTCGAAGGCTTTGAGGTATTTTATCAGCCTCAGATCAAAAGTGGCAGCTATGAGTTATACGGAGTTGAGGCGCTTTTGCGCTATAATTCCAATAAACGTGGACGTGTGTTCCCGGACGAGTTCATACCGATTCTTGAACAGTCGGGTCTGATCGAGCCTGTGGGAATGTGGGTGCTGAAAAGAGCGCTTGCACAGTGCAAGGAGTGGAGAAAAAGCATTCCAAATCTGCAGGTTGCTGTTAACTTTTCTTCGGTCCAGTTTGATGATCAAAGACTTGGAGAAAGAATCGTTGAGGCGCTGAAGGAAGCTGATATGCCGGGAAGCGCGCTCACTGTAGAGCTGACTGAATCGCTCCGCTTGAATCAGAATCAGCATTATTACGACATTATCAAATACATAAAATCATACGGTGTCCGTTTTTCGATCGATGATTTCGGAACCGGATATTCAAATCTCGGATATCTTAAGCAGCTTGATGTCAATGAGATCAAGATCGACCGAAGCTTTGTCAGCGAGATCGAAAAGAATACCTACAATTATCACCTTATCAGCAACGTGATCGAATTCGCGAAAAGCAACTCAATTCACGCGTGCTGCGAGGGGGTAGAAACAGCAAAAGAGCTTTCGGTGCTTGAACCGCTTCAAGCGGATTTCTTCCAGGGGTATCTCTTTGATAAGCCCTGTACGCCTGAGGAGATAACAAAAAAGTATATCCACAGCGACTCGGATAAATTCAAGGCAAGAATGAAGGCACTTGACGAAATATACCGTTTCAAACAGCAATTCGGCTCGATACACTTTGATCCGCAAAACATACTCCGTGAAAATGATATCGGTCTGTGGATCATTCGTATTGATGAAAAGAACACACGACACGAGCTTCACGTGGACAGCGTGATGGAGCGTGTGCTCGGTCTTGAAGAAAAGCTTTCGCCCGAGGAATGCTATGAATATTGGCATAGCCGTATTTTGCCCGGCGACACAGAATACGTGGACAACGCGGTCAGTATGATGATAAATGACAGAAAAGCGGTACAGCTAAAATACCACTGGCAGCATCCGTCCTTTGGAACGGTGTCGGTCCGCAGCAGCGGAATACGTACTCAGGATGAAAACACTATGGTGGTGCTTGAAGGATACCACCGCATACTCACCGGGGTAGAGGGTGTGTGAAAATGTACCTCATAACATCATTGCAAATTAAGGAGCACATATAATGAAAACGATTCAAAGCAAAATATTGTTTGTGGTCATTACCGCACTTATCGTAATAACAGCGATCGTTACGTCGATCGCGGTTGGTGTAACACACGAGATAATGCACAGAGACGCGGACAGAATACTTAATAATACGGCACAGAAGGAAGCTTCAAATATTAATGATATGCTTAACGATTTTGTACAGTCCGCGGCTATTATGGAGCATTATGCAACAAATGAGCTTCAGAATGCAGATTCGTTGCAGGATAAGGTGTATCTTGAAGATTATACGCAGAAGATCCGCAATCTTTTTGACGAGGTTGCGCTTAATACCACAGGAACTACTGCGTATTATCTTTGCTTTTCTCCCGACGTAACGGGTGGAGTTACCACAGGATTTTATTCAAAATTCAAGGATAACGGAGTGTACAATCTTACAAAAGAGGAATTTGCAGAGCTTGACCTCTTCAACGCGCAGTTTATTAAGGAATGCGGCTTTGACGTGATCGGCTCCGGAAGCACGTGGCTTCAGCCGAGAAAGAGTACCTTCTCTCCGGACGATACGGTCGTATCCTACCTTGCACCCTTGTACAAGGATAACACCTTTGTGGGATTCCTTGGCTTTAATATGGACTTCAATTATCTGCTTGGACTTGTAAATGAAATAACCGTTTATGATTCGGGCAATGCGATTTTGC
>JAFQPF010000138.1 GCA_017411885.1 Clostridia bacterium | reverse complement strand
TCGAGATGCTGACAAGCGTTCTCGGAGATGTAAAGATCGCACCCGAGGTACTCGCTCCACCCGAACCAGGTGCGGTCCCGCTGAGTCCGGGAATGCTTTTAAAGCACTACGCCCCAAAGGCTCCGCTTTACCTTGTGCGCTCATCCGATAACGAAAAGATCAAGCGCTTTTTCACGGAAGCATCCGAGAACCCCGAAAACGCAATTATATGCTTCGACGGCTTTGCGCCTGCCGCAGATAATGTGTACTATATGGGCGCCTCCGACAATGAAGAAGAGCACGCGCGCAGACTTTTCGATCTTCTTCGCCTTGCAGACAGAAACGGTGCAAAGCGCATTTACGCGCCTATGCCGAAAAGGGAAGGAATGGGGCTTGCTTTACAGAACAGGATGCTCCGAGCCGCCGCCTTCAGAATTAAAGACTTGTAAAATACGCTTAACGAGAGGTAAGAAATGGCAAGAAAAAAAGCCACTCCCGCAAAAAAGCTTACTGATATAGTTGAACCGCAGCTGCCTGCGGTCCCTCAGCTCATTACCGACACGATACGCGATAACTATATGCCGTACGTTATGACGGTTATAGTCAGCCGTGCCATTCCCGAAATAGACGGCTTCAAGCCCTCGCAGAGAAAGCTGCTCTACACGATGTACAAGATGGGCTTGCTTACTGGCAACCGCACAAAAAGCACAAATATCGTCGGTCAGACGATGAAGCTGCACCCGCACGGCGACGCTTCTATCTACGAAACGATGGTGCGTCTTACCAAGGGTAATGATGCGTTGCTTCACCCGTTTATCGACTCAAAGGGATGCTTCGGCAAGCAGTACAGCCACGATATGGCATATGCAGCCGCCCGTTACACGGAGGCGAAGCTTGACCACATATGCACAGAGCTCTTTTCCGGAATTGATAAGGACGCCGTTGATATGGTCCCCAATTACGATAACACGATGCTCGAGCCCGTGCTTTTCCCGACCACCTTCCCGAACGTCCTCGTTTCCCCCAATTCGGGTATTGCAGTCGGTATGGCAAGCTCCGTCTGCTCCTTCAACCTTGCGGAGATATGCGATGCGACAACAGCACTGCTTAAAAACCCCAAGGCATCGACGGACAAGCTGCTCGATCTTATGCCCGCGCCCGATTTTTCGGGAGGCGCGGAGCTCATTTATGACCGCGAGCAGATGAAGCAGATATATGAAACAGGCCGCGGCTCAATCAAGCTTCGTTCTGTATGGGAATACAACAAAAAAGACAATTGCATAGAGATTCTCGAGATCCCGTACTCTACAAACATCGAGGCTATAATCAAGAAGCTCACGGAGCTATACAAGGCAGGAAAGCTCAAGGAGGTCTCCGATTTCCGCGACGAGATCGACCTCAACGGCTTCAAGCTCACGCTTGATCTGAAGCGCGGAACCGACCCCGAAGCGTTGATGGCGCGCCTTTTCAAGCAAACTCCCCTTATGAGCGCGTTCGACTGCAATTTCAATATACTTATCGACGGAAGCCCCAGACTCCTCGGGGTTGCGGATATACTTAAGGAATGGATAAGATTCCGCCTTAACTGCTTCTGCCGCGAATGCCGCTTTGACCTTAAGAAAAAGCAGGACAAGCTTCACCTTCTCAAGGGACTTGGAATGATACTCCTTGATATCGACAGATGTATCGCAATAGTCCGCGGAACCGAAAAGGAATCTCAGGTCGTTCCCAACCTTATGAAGGAATTCGGGATCGACGAGATACAGGCTGAGTATATTGCCGAGATAAAGCTGAGGCATTTGAACCGCGAATATATCATCGAACGTATCAAGGAGATCGAAAATCTCCAAAAGGAGATAGCTGAGCTTGAGGCTTTGCTCGCCGACGAACTGAAGCAGAAGGCAGCTATCGCCTCCCAGCTTGCGGCAATCAAAAAGAAATACGGCAAGCCGAGAAAAACAAGGCTTATCGGTGCCGAGGATGTAGTCGAGGTCGCTGAGGTCGCGGTCGAGGAAAACTACAATGTTCACATCGTTATGACCCGCGAGGGATATTTCAAGAAGATCACCATGCGCTCTCTTCAAGGCAATGACGTTCACACCCTTAAAGAAGGGGACGAAATAGTATTTGAGCGCGATTGTGAGAATATTTCAGAGATCATCTTCTTTACTAACGCAAAGCAGATGTACAAAGCCAAGATTTCCGACTTTTCTCAGGTAAAGGCATCGTCGCTCGGCGAGTTCGTCAATGCGACGCTGAAGATGGACGCAGGCGAAAAGCCTATATGCGCGATCCTCTTATCAGACATAAAGCCCGACAGCAGGATGATTTTCATCTTTGAAAACGGAAAGGGAGTTAAGATACCTCTCTCCGCATATGAAACTAAATCGTCAAGAAGAAGACTAACCGGTGCTTACAGCGGCGCAAGCCCAATCGTTGCGGCGATATTTGAGGATACACCAAAGGACATTCTTATCGAAAACGATCAAGAAAAAGCAATACTTATCTCCTCAAAGCTTATCCCCGAAAAAGCAACGAGAAGCGCGGGCGGCGTTCAGGTCATGACCCTAAAAAAAGGACAGACAGTTGTATCTGCAACAACGGTGGCTGACAAGAGTGCCGCGGCGGGCGGCGTCAGAAAGATCAAAATTCCCGCAAGCGGAGCCGCGCTTTCAAAAGGGGACCGCAAAAAGTTGATTGGAAACTCCTAACGGAAAGGAATATGTTATGAAAAAAGCGCTGATATTATTTACTGTCGCCTTCGTTCTTTCGGCCGTATGCTACTTTACGGTTCTTGCCGACGGATACGACAGCACGACTGACCCTGTTATCACACTCAGTTACATCAACAACAATCTTCTTCCTCAGATCGACGGAAGGATAAGCGAGCTGCAAAAGCTTATCGAAAACGGCGGAGGCGGAACAGGAACCGGATCCTCCGGCGCAAGCTCTGCCGAGGTGACAGAGCTATCAAACCGAGTCAGCTCTGTTGAGAACAGATTAAAGTACCTTGCAACCAATGACTCGCTCCTCCAGCTTGCCGCACGAGTTCAGGCGCTTGAGAATAAAGGCGGTTCAAGCTCATCCGGCTCCATGCAGTATAACGCGATATTCGTTGAATACGGAAAGACCGTGCTTGCACCGAGCGGATCGATCGAGCTGATACTCAGAACAGGAACAGCAGTAATAGTTTCTCCGTTTGCAGATCAGGGACTGTCCGATATTACTGTCGGAGTTGACCTTAAAAACGGT
>JAFQPF010000137.1 GCA_017411885.1 Clostridia bacterium | reverse complement strand
TCCATAGCGAAAAGATGACATTAGTGTGCAAAAACGATTTTCTTATTGTGATATTGAAAAATAAATTGCGGCGGTATTGATTTTTCGGGGAATTTTTGATATAATTAGACATTATTGTTAAGAAGGGATTTTTATATGAACAGAACAAACGCACTCAAGGGCTATCTGATGGTAATTGTCAGTGCAGTTATATACGGGTGTATGCCGTTGATGTCAAAGTATATTTATGCCGATGGGGTAAATCCCGCAACGCTGGTATTCCTTCGCAATTTATTGGCGTTACCGTCCCTTGCTATACTGGGATATTTGCAAAGTAAAACCCTGAAAGCACCGATGAAGGCACTTCCGTCTATCGGAATACTTGCCGCATTCGGATGCTGTATAACTCCGCTTTTACTGTTTACATCGTATAACTACATAGCTTCGGGTACATCTACCGTGTTGCATTTCGTCTATCCTGCAGTGGTTGTTGTGGGAGGTATAGTTTTTCTCCGTGAAAAGGTCAGGATCTTCAACGTGATAAGTGTTGCTGTTTGTATAGCGGGTATCTCACTTTTTTACGATCCGGCAGAATCAATAAATATTGAAGGATGTATCATTGCATTACTTTCAGGCGTTACCTTTGCAATATACGTGCTTATGCTTTCGCATTTTAAATACCGCGAATTGAAGGGCTTTCACTTCAGCTTTTACATTGCATCGGTGAGCAGTATGATCATGCTTATTTATTGCGTAGTCACAAATCAGCTGATGCTTCCCAAGACCTTGTTCGGATGGGTAATGTGCATTTTTTTTTCACTGGCTGTCACCACCGGTGCTGTGGTGCTTTTTCAACAAGGAACTTTTATAATAGGCGGAGAAAAAGCATCGATACTCGGTACGCTTGAACCCATCACCAGCGTAATAGTTGGTATAATCGTATTCTCCGAGCCTGTGGGGATACGCACGCTGATAGGCTCATTGCTGGTTATTCTTGCAAGTGTTTTGATAGCGGTATCGGATATGAAGAAATCATCTGAGAATTGACAAAAGCAACACATCAAGGGAGACTGTGATGTGTTGCTTTTTGAATCGCTTAAAGGTTATCGTCGGCACATTGAGAAGTATCCGTGGTGACGATGTCCGTAGCCGCTGACTGCTTTGCGTATTGTGTGGGAGTGATACCGCAAAGTGCTTTGAAGGTGCTGGAAAAATAGCTGATGCTGTCGAATCCGCATCCGGTGGCAATCTCACTTATCTGATAAAGCCCTGATTTCAGCATAAGCTTTGAGTTTTCGATACGTACAGACCTGATATAATCAATAGGAGACATTCCAAAGCATTTTTTGAATTCACGTCGAAAATAGGTCTCGCTGACACCTGCCTCGGCTGCGAGATGTGACACAGACAGATTTGCATCGTTAAAGCATCTGTCCACAGTGTCATGTGCGTCTGCCATACGCTTTGGAACGGGTGTTCCGTGAGCTTGCTCCGTCTCTCTTTTTATCATGTCAAAAATACTGTAAAGGAGAGAAGTGCATCTGTAATTACAAGGGGAGCTTACACTGTAGCTTTCACACAGCTCCTTGAAGGTATTTTCAAATACCGCTGAGGATACGATCTTTGGTAAAAATACAAATGCTTCGGATAACGGATCCTCATGCTCAAGCTCAAAATGTACCGAATACATATTTCCTCCCTCTATGGCGTCACTTGAGTATGCCACGTTCTTGGGGAGATAAGTTATGCTTCCCTTTTCCGACACAAATGTCCTTCCGTTTTCATCGGTTATCACCTTTTTGCCAGATAGACGGAAGGTAATGGAATGGAAATGTCCTGACGCAACCGTAATGGGTTGCGTTTTTTCATATTTGTTATTTAATGCAATAAAGCTTTTAATTGGCATTTCGTTGGGAAAATACAATTGTTCCACCTCGTAATTTGCTGATTTTAGACTATTCTATCACAGTATTAAAAATAAATCAAGTTTCGAAAAGTTAAAATATAATTTCGTTTTATTATTGCAAAATAAAGCCTTACGTATTATAATGCAAACAGATAAAGCTTTTGCCAATGGCAGAAAGGAAAAAATTATGTCACAGCTTATAAATAAGATCAACGAGGCGGTAAAGCGTGAGGGTATCGACCTCATCGGCTTTGCCAACAAGGAAAGATTCGACGCACTTCCTCCCGAAATCAATCCTTTTTCAATATTCCCCGACGGCAAGACCGTCATAATGGTGGGTAAGCGTATCTGCAGAGGAGCTTTGAGAGGCATCGAGGAAGGTACAAAATTCCAGGATTATCAGATGTTCGGTAACTATTGGCTTGAGGATGAATTTCTCTCCATTGCCACCTATGGACTTGTGAACGCCATTGAGGATGAGGGCTGGGAGGCGGTACCCATTTTCCCCAATCCCTCAGAGGTTGCACCAACAGGTATTTCGGTTGAACCGGGTAGACCTGCTCCCAACGTATTCCCCGACTTCAGCTATGCCGCAGTTGCTTGCGGACTTTGTGAAATAGGCTTTTCGGGTATTCCTCTCTCCGAGAAATACGGCTCACGTCAACGCTTCCATATGATAATTACCGACGCAGAGCTTGAGCCTACTCCCATTCTTGAGAGAAGCATTTGTAATATGTGCGGTAAGTGTGCCGAAGTATGTCCTCTCGGTGCTATCAGCAAGACCGAAACAGAGGAAATCGAAATATGCGGTAAGAAAATGACCGTTGCCAAGGTTGACTATGATAAGTGTAACTCCTGTAAGAACGGTGCGTTCTGCAACAGACTTTCAAATAAGGGCAAGCCCGACAGAATGGCGGCTCTTTGCAACAGAACCTGCCTTGCACACCTTGAGGAAAACGACCTTGTAGGTAACCGCTTTGAAAATTCCTTCAGGAAGCGTGATGCCTGGGCAATTGACGAAAGAGGAAAATACGTGGAAGAAAAGACCGACGTGGTTGCAGGCGGCAGCTTTATTGCCGCAAAGAAGCGATAGGGAAGGTGCAGTTATGAAGCTTACTTCTCAAATGATAAAGGATAAGGCGGCAGAGCTTGGCATCGATTGTATTGCCATAGGTAATATTGAGAGATTTAGGAATGCTCCCGTTCTTATGAATCCTTCTACTTATTTCCCTGAGGCAAAATCGGTCATCGCTGTTGCCATGCGTATCCCCAGAGG
>JAFQPF010000136.1 GCA_017411885.1 Clostridia bacterium | reverse complement strand
TATATTGCCGCATCATCCTTGTCGGTGATGGTGATTTCGGGCTTTGTGCTTGAAAAGTTAGCCGAAAGATGCAGATAGTTTTCAGCAAATGTGGGGCAGCTGTCGCCTACGTAAAACAAAAGCTTGACTCTGTCTATCTTATCGCATATCTCCTCAACACGTCCGATAAATTCGTTGCCGAAAATGAGCGCGTCCGAATCGGAAAGCTCAAGGCAGTATTTTATCTCGTCCGAGGTGTATCTGTAGTTAAGCGGCACTGCGAGCGCGCCTGCCTTAAGTATACCGAAGTATATGGGAAGCCATTCAAGGCTGTTCATTAAAAGTATCGCGACCTTGTCGCCCTTCTTGATGCCGCGGCTTAAAAGAAGGTTTGCGCATCTGTTTGCCTTTTCTTCAAAGACACTCCAGGTGATCTCGCGGCGGAAGGATTCTGCGTAGCCTGATTCAATAAGCTCATATTCCTTCCAGGTTACTCTTCTTTTTTCCTTGATTTCGGGATTTATCTCGATCAGAGCCGTTTCTCCCGGGTAGTTTTTCGCGTTTCTTTCGAGGTATTCTGTAATCGGCATATTATTACCGTCCTTAAAATAAATATTATACAAATTCAATTATACACTACATACAGGTATGGTGTCAACAGAAAAAACGGCTTTTTTTGCCGTTTTTTTCGTAAGATTTAGTGTTTTTTAAAAATCGAGTATATCGGCACTGATGCAGGCGATCTCACGCTTGCCGTTATGAGTTGTATCAAAACTGATACGGTTTGCGCTTGCAAACCTTGCGTGGAGGTCGCATCTGATGTCGTTTATTTCGGGCTCTATCGTTTTTGCTCTGAAAAGTGTGCGCGATTCTTTGCTTTCGGAATTGTAAGCAAGAAGCGGACGCATACCGTTTTCGGGATAGCCGTCGCCGATTATATACTTTTTGTCGGGTGAGATATTGCAGTGTATATCACCGCCGCCGGGAATATTGAAATACGGCATATGATGCTCACAAAAGCTGTTATCACGAAGGTCGATTATATACATACTGCGTCTTTCGGTGAAAGGATCGCTGAAGTTATCTGCGGTACAGTGAATAACAAGCCTGTTTTCGTCAATGAAACGGTAGTGCGAGGCGTAGGTTTTTTTAAAAACCACGTTTACGTTACCGTTTATGTCGCCGCAGACAAGTGACGTGCGCCAGGGGCGTTCGGGTGCGGGAAAGCTTCTGACGAGCATAATGAATTTATGACAGTCCGGGGAAAAGGTAACGTGATTTACAAGCACCTTTTCGCATTTTTCAAAGCCGGAAAGCTCTGAAAGCCTGTCATACGGTATTATCAGCCTTGATCTACCGCTTTCCATATCACAGAGGAATACACCGTCATCATCCGGCGCATTTATATCCTTGCCTTTGTCAACAAGCCCTGCGTAGCCGTAGCCGGGACGGAAATCGAATATTCTCGCAAAATTCACCGCTATTCCGTATTTTCCGTCCTTTGATATGCAGGCGCAGGCGCGGTCGGTCGTATGCTTTTCGCCTGTTCTGAAATTGTGCGTAAGCGTGACGACAGTACCGTCCTTGCGTATATTGTAGTACACCGTGTCCTTTTTAGTCGGGTGATATTCAAGCATAGCACCCTGTTGAAAATTCCATGCGCTCGTTTCGCCGATCTTCACGAATCGGCGGTCTTCAAGATACCCTACCTCGGCGATATCTTCAGGTAAGGGAAGTCTGTCTATAAAGCTTACTCTGTGGCAAAGGTGCCTGTGCGTGCCATCATCCGCACGCATATCGTAATAGCCGAAGAAGTAATGGTATCCGTCATCAGGCGATATTATTTCGCTTTTTATGCCATAATTGCTTTCAAAGCACATAGTTAAATTTCTTCCTTTGCGAATTTTTCGTATAATTCCTTTACTCGGAAGTAAGCCGCCTTGGGCTTGCGGTATTCGCTTAAAAGTCCCTTGTTGTTAAAGCCGCGTGCACGGTTAAGCCCGGGCTCGGGGCTTGTTCGCATATCGCAAAGCTGCCATACGTAAAAACCGTGTACCATAGGATGACTGTGGAATAATTTTAGGCAGTGCTCAAGCATATTCGCCTGATATTCCTCGGTCCATCTGATATTATCAAAGGTGTGGTGACCGTAAAGCGCCGCATAGCCGAATTCGCTGAATATTACCGGCTTGTTGCTCATGCCGAGCGCGTCGCGACGTGCGGAAAACTCCTCAAGAAAGCTCTCCCAGCTATTTTTGTCCCCGTAGTACCAGCCGAAATATATATTGATGCATATCATATCGCAGAACTCAAAGCATATGTCTGTCATAGGTCTGCTTGATGCGTAAGTAACTATTCTGCCGCCTCCGTTTTGCTTGAGGTAATTATAGAAAAGCTTTGACATTTCAAATGCTTCGTCGCTTCCCGAGCGTATCTCGTTATGAAGTCCCCATATCGTTATGCAGGGATGATTGTAGTAGTATTTTACCATATCGCGGTGCATCTGCATCGTGCGCTCAAGTATCACCGGATCGGCAAGTGCCGCTTCCGAAAAGCCGTTACCCCATATCGGTATCTCGCTCCAGAACATAATGCCGTTTTCGTCAAGCAGATCAAGAAAAGCGTGGGGATTAGGGTAATGAGAACGCACGGCGTTGCAGCCGAGATTCTTTATAATATCAACGTCACGTCCCATAAGCCCCTCGGGGAAGGCAAAGCCCCAGTCGGGGTGGTCGTCGTGACGGTTTACTCCGCGTATCTCAATGGGCTTATTGTTGAGCATAACCTTGCCGTCTTTGACGCAGATGCTTCTGAAGCCCACTCTGTCGTAAAGATCATCGGTATCGGTTCTGATTTCAAGAGTATAAAGCTCGGGCGCGCCGATATTCCACAGCCTTACGCCGTTTATTCTGACGGTATCTCCTGCGATCTCGCGTTTTTCTGCGCCCTCAAGCGTGAGCGTCCCGTTATACAGGGTAAAACCGTCGATGTTTGCGGAAAGGCTCGTGCTTGTGCTTGTGCTTTCTGCGTTGTAAACTTCAAGAAAAAGCTTTGCTTCTGCATTTGTCAGGGTGTCGTCAAGCGTGTATTCAAGTCTGCTTGAAAGCACGCATATTCCGCTTAGCTTTTCCACCGAAACGCTTCGTGCGATTCCGCCGTAATTGTACCAGTCGACAAGCCTTTGCGGAACCGATTTTTCGTCTATCGTGTTGTCCGCGCGTACACAAAGCCTGTGCTTGCCGGGGCAAACCCCTGTCACGATAGCGTCAAATTCACAAAATGCACCGTAGTGAGTAGCGATAAGCTCGCCGTCAAGATATACTTCGGCGTCACTCATCACCGAGCCGAAAACAAAGCGCAGAGTACCGCCATCGGTGAAGAAATCCT
>JAFQPF010000135.1 GCA_017411885.1 Clostridia bacterium | reverse complement strand
TACTGCGATCTCGGGCTTTGTTGCGCGCTTCATTACCTTGAAAACATATCTCTTATCAGCAGCCATGCTCATGCTGGCTTCGGTGATGATCGGCTTAATGATTATATCGTGAACTGTTTTCATTATGCGTACACCTCCTGGATCTTTTCGGCAGCCTCTTTAGCTACGATAAACTTATCGCAGTGGAGGATGTCGTATACGTTAAGTGTATTGACATACGCAGTCTTTACACCGGGGATATTCGCCATGCTCTTAGCGGTTACGCGGTCAACCTCGGGAAGAACTACGAGAGACTTCTTTTCGCTGCCGAGTGCCTTAAGCATAGCAACCATTGTCTTGGTCTTGTATTCAGCGTTCTTGATTTCGCTTACAACGATCATAGCGTTGTCCGCAACCTTAGAGGAAAGAGCGCTCTGCATTGCGATTCTCTTAACCTTCTTGTTAAGAGTGAAACGGTAGCTTCTCGGCTTAGGACCGAGAGCAATGCCGCCGTGTGTCCACTGGGGAGCACGTGTGGAACCCTGTCTTGCACGACCGGTACCCTTCTGTCTCCAGGGCTTTCTACCGCCGCCCGAAACCTCGGTGCGGGTGAGAGTGGACTGTGTGCCCTGTCTCTGATTTGCAAGATAAGACTTAACCGCAGAGTGAAGTACGGATTCGTTGATCTCCGCTGCGAATACTGCATCGGAAAGCGCGATCTCGCCAACTTCCTTACCGGCCATATCTACAACCTTTAAATTCGGCATTGTGGTTCTCCTCCTTCCGATTATGCTTTAACAGAATTGCGTAAGAATACGATGTCGCCGCGAGAACCGGGTACTGCACCCTTAACAGCGATGAGATTCTTTTCCGCATCAATTTTTACTACTTCCAGGTTAAGAACTGTAACTGTTTCGTTACCGTACTGACCGGGCATTTTCTTGTTCTTATAAATTCTTGAAGGCGTGGAGTTCGCTCCGAGAGAACCGATATGACGGTGAATAGGACCGCCACCGTGAGTCATACGCTTGATTGCGAAGCCCCAACGCTTAACAACGCCGCTGTATCCGCGTCCCTTTGTTGTACCGGTTACATCGACCTTCTCGCCTGCGGCGAAGGTATCGGCGGCAACAACATCACCGACGTTCATTTCAGCTGCATTGTCAAGGCGGAATTCCTTAAGATGCTTCTTGAATTCTACTCCTGCCTTGTTGAAATGTCCCTGACCGGGCTTGTTGAGATGCTTAGCCTTAACAGCCATAAAGCCGAGCTGTACTGCATCGTAGCCATCGTTCTGAACGGTCTTCTTCTGTGTTACTACACAAGGACCTGCTTCAATAACGGTTACAGGGATTACATTTCCGTTTTCTGTGAAGATCTGTGTCATACCGATCTTCTTTCCGATAATTCCTTTTTTCATGAGATTTCCTCCTTAGGTTATTGGTTGACGCCTTGGATTTCAGCTTGCGCTGTAACGCCAACTTGACCTTCGCCGCCCATTATCGTAAGACGACGGAGTGTTTGTGCCTGCCTACAGGCTTCGGGGATCGCGGCTTGAATCAGAGCTTAATGTCTATCTCAACGCCTGCGGGAAGTTCAAGCGAAGTGAGGGCATCTACTACCTTCTGATTCGGCTTGAGGATGTCGATAAGTCTCTTGTGGGTTCTGAGTTCGAACTGCTCACGGCTGTCCTTATACTTGTGAACCGCACGGAGAATTGTGATTATTTCCTTTTCTGTAGGAAGCGGAACAGGACCCGAAACTTCAGCGCCGTTATTCTTTGCTGCTTCAACGATCTTCTTCGCTGCCTGGTCGATAAGGGAGTGATCATAACTCTTGAGACGTACTCTGATTTTCTCCTTAGCTGCCATTGTTTTTTCCTCCTTTAAAAATTTCAACTGCCGGCTGTGCCACTATTATAATGAAAGGTATCATAGCCGGCCGACTTTTAAACGAGGGCTTCTTGCTGTAACACTGTTCCGGGTGTTTCTTTTGCTTCCTTTGAAAAAGGGGGCTATGGAGTGGACCGCCCCGCAAAGATTATCCGGCTGTGTTATGCTCAAGTTCGCCCGGTTAAAATATCGGACATACTCCACGAAAATTCCCCGTCAAGGCGCAGTTTTGCGCTCATTTTGACGGCCACCTTTCGCTTCATCGCACATCAAGCCTAATAATTATACTACATTCTTTGCCGATTTGCAAGTTTTTTTACAAAAAAAATCCAAAAATATCATAAAAATTTTCACAAACTTTTCGTGATATTTTTGTGCAATATGCCATATTATTTTTGCTCCCGGAAATAATTTGTTTTGTTAGCAATTTTTTCACAATTAGGAGTTAGAATATATATATCGCAAAGATAAGACACTTATAGCGATATACGTCCGTATACCTCTATATATAATAAAAGGAAGGAAACCTTCAAAATGGCGAACAAAATACTGCGTTTATACACGCATTTATCAATAGGTATCATTGCCGCAGGAGCAGTCCTTCGAGTCGTAATCGCCCTGTTCTTTACAGAAGAAAATCTCGGAGTATATGTCAGGGGAAGCGTCTTTCCTCTCATCGCCGATCTGCTTTTGGCGATCTCGATAATCATTCTGACAACTCTTCCCTGCATTTACAAGAAACACTTTTCCCGCCGTGAGATTAACGGTGAAACAAAGCTTACCGTTTTTGCAACGGCAACTCTCGGATTTATGTTCCTTGCATTCTCCCTTCTGTTATTGCTCTCAATGGTGTCGGTAAAGCATTTTGACACAACCGGAATTTTGCTCACCGTAACAAGCATATTCGCAGCTGTTTATTATCTGGCCAAGATCTTTGCGCGCGGTTGCCGTGAGGAATCGGGCGCGATACTTTCAATGATTCCGATAGTATGGGCGCTTGTAGCGCTTATCGACGTGTATTTTGATATGAGCGTGCTTATAACGAGTCCTAACAGAGCGATACACCAGCTCGCGCTTCTTGCGTTTTCCATATTCGTGCTTGCGGAAACGAGAATGGTACTCAAGCTTGAAAACACACTTCTCTACGCACCCGCGGCAGCGATAAGCGCACTTTTGCTTGCAAGTGCATCCTTGTCAAACCTGCTTTGTCCGCATATAATGATGCTTGGAGAAACCGATCGCCCGATAATATATGCAGTCGAGCTTGCGGCGGCATTTTACTCGGCAACAAAGCTTTATCAGTTCTGCTTATACGGAAAAGAGAAAGAGCCAAGTAACAATAGCTAATAAAAAAATACCGTCCTGTGCGGACGGTATTTTTTGTTTACTTATTCAAGCTCGCTTGTGCAGTGTGCGCACTTCTTTGCTTCAAGCGGTACCTCGCTTAAGCAATACGGGCACTTCTTTGTGGTAGGCTCTGCAGGTGCCGCAGGCTCTTCCTTCTTCTTTGTCATATCACTGAGCTTATTGATTCCCTTTACCATAAGGAAGATCACAAACGCCATAATGACAAAATCAAGCACGGTCGTAATAAACGAGCCGTAATTGAAGGTGGTTACACCATATTCCTTAGCCTGAGCAAGCGTGGTGATCGATTCGGGTGTTACTCCCTCGGGAAGTCCGGCTGCCGGAAGTCTGAGTATAGCAAAGCGGTCATTGAAGTTAACTCCGCCCGTTACAAGGCCGATAAGCGGCATTATAAGGTCGTTTACAAGGCTGGTTACGATCTTCTGGAACGCACCGCCGATGATAACGCCGACTGCAAGGTCGATAACGTTACCTCTCATAATGAATTTCTTGAATTCCTTAAACATAGGTATTTGCCTCCTTGTTTTTAAGTATGTTTTTCGCTACTTAACATTATATAACATATTTGTTCAAAAGTCAATCACCTTTGCAAGATTTATGTTTACATATTACACGTTTTTCTCGATTGACAAAGCGGAATAAAAATTGTATAATAATATGTAAGAATACGTAAAAAAGGTGCGCAAAAATGCTAAAGGACATAAAATCCCCCAAGGATATAAAAAATCTGAGCTATAGTGAGCTTGACGCTCTTGCCGGTGAGATCAGAGAAAAAATAATCGACACGGTCGCGCATAACGGAGGGCATCTTGCATCAAACCTCGGTATGGTGGAGGCAACTATCGCCTTGCACCGTGTTTTCAACACGCCCGAGGACAAAATTGTATTCGACGTTTCCCATCAATGCTATACCCACAAGCTTTTGACCGGAAGACAGGACGGGTTTGACTCTCTGCGCACACACAACGGACTTTCCGGCTTTACCAATTTTGCAGAAAGTGAGTACGATACCGTAACGGCAGGCCATTCGGGTACGTCTGTTTCGACAGCACTCGGTCTTGCACAGGCTGCAAAGATCAGGGGTGAGGACAACTGGGCGGTAGCGGTAATAGGCGACGGCTCATTTACTAACGGCATGGCTTACGAGGCTCTTAACAACTGCGGAGAGGATAATCTCAACCTTATCATCCTACTTAACGACAACGAAATGTCGATATCCAAAAACGTAGGCGGAATGCACCACAGTCTTTCGACGATCCGCACGAGCAAACGCTATTTCGCGCTTAAGCACGCAGTAAAAAACGGTTGCAAAAGGATCCCGATAATCGGCGAAAGCCTTGTCAAGGGAGCCAAGGGTGTGCGTGATTTTGCCAAAAGGCTCGCCGTAAACTACAATATTTTCGAAAGTCTCGGATGTGATTATATCGGTCCGGTCAACGGACACGACATTAAAAAGCTTGAGGACGCTTTAAGAGAAGCAAAGACGAAGCACCGCGCTTCTGTAGTTCACATAATCACAAAAAAGGGCAAGGGCTACTCTTTTGCTGAAGAAAACCCGGAAATATATCATTCAACGTCAAAATTTGATAAAAACCGCGTTGTTACACCTTCAGCACATGACGATTTTTCACACGAATTCGGCAAATATATGTGCGAACGCGCGTCAAAGGATAGCCGCATCTGCGCAGTTACCGCGGCAATGATCGACGGTACCGGGCTTCGTGAGTTTTCCGAAAAATACCCCGACAGATTCTTTGACACCGCAATTTCAGAGGAGCACGCCACCACCTTCAGCGCAGGGCTTGCAAAGGCAGGCTTCAAGCCTGTATTTGCGGTATACAGCACCTTCGCGCAAAGGATCTACGATCAGATATTCCACGATTGCGCTCTGCAAAAGCTCGCTGTAGTACTCGCGGTAGACCGTGCGGGAATCGTAGGCGCGGACGGCTCTACTCACCAGGGACTTTACGATTATTCGCTTTTTTCTTCGATTCCGGGAATCAGCATCTACTCGCCCGAAACCTACTCGGAGCTTCGAATGGCACTTGACAATGCGCTTGAAGCAAGCTTGCCGACCGTGGTAAGATACCCCCGCGGCAGTCAGAGCGAATACGACCGCAGCCCGTTTACCGATCTCGGTGATATGTCGGTCATGGCAAGCGTAGGTCACAAGGCTGTAATTATAACCTACGGCAAGATATGCGAATGCGCGTACAATGCCGCAAATATGCTCAAAAAACTTGGAATCGGCGTAAGCATTATAAAACTTATAAAGATCGCGCCGCTCGATACAGACAAAATTCTTGCCCTGTGCAAGGGCGCTTCGCTTATTTATCTGCTCGAGGAGGGCATAAAAGCAGGCTCGGTTTCAGAAAAAATCGCCTCTGCTTTGTGTACTTCACAAAGCAAAGGCGCAAGAGTCATTATACGCGCGATAGATGACACTTTTGTGAACCATGGAAGCAGAAACGAGCTTTTGGAAGAATATTCCCTTGACTCAAAAAGCATCGCGACCGAAATCTTTAACGCGCTCAAATAAGATCATTTTTTCAGCTTCATTATAACCGTTTTCATATATACTATCAGTAAAACGATTATCACAAAAGCGATTGCCGACAATAACTGCTGACCGTAAACGGGAATTGACTTTACCCTGTTACCGTTATTCTGAACGGCTTCAAGAATACGACTCCCTACAATAGCCATCAAAAATCCTGCAATTCCACCTGCGGCGCTTGATATTCCGAGAGCGCCGCTTCTTTCATTGTTCGGTACGTATTCGAACACGATATTCATAAGCCCTCCGTTTATTCCGGCAAGGGATACAGCGTACAGACACGAATAGATTGCAATTATAACGTGCCCGTTCCCGGGAATAGCGAATACATTTGTAAAGAATGCTCCGGCAAGAATCAAAAAGCAAATACTCATCATTTTCGCCCATGAGTATTTGTCCGCAAATCTGCCGAAAGGGCGCGACACAAGCACGCGAGAAGTTGATGAAAGCATAGCAAGAAAGGCTATGTATTTAAGCGAAAGTCCAAGCTCGTTTATCTTATACGTACCGTAGAACGACACACAAATTCCCGTCGCAAGATGGTATCCGACGTTAATAAGCATCACTTTTAAGAGCGCCTTATTTTTAACAACAGACATAACCGCTTTGCCAAACGATACATGTTCAGACGCCTCTTTTTCGTACGGCTCCTTAATGAAAATCAAGGTCAGAAAATGCAATATTGCAAGAACAAATATTGTAATTCCGCACAGAGCAAACCCGATGTCCTCCTTGCCCGAGGCTTCACAATAGTCAACGAGCGAACCCATTATAAATGAAAAGCTCATACCGCCGACAAGCGATACTATCTCCTTATTTGCCGTGAATCTTCCACGCTCTTATCGGGAACGAGCGACATGAGCCAGGCAAGCTTGTAGGGTGATACAAGATTAGCAATAAAGTGTCCACCGATAAACAGCATCACGAAAAGCACTACCTTTATATCCGTACTGACCTTTACTCCCGGCACTAAATAAAGAAGCACGAAAAGCATCTGATTCGTCAGATGCATAAACGTAACAAACCGC
>JAFQPF010000134.1 GCA_017411885.1 Clostridia bacterium | reverse complement strand
GGCTTCTCCTTAATATTTAGCTTTTATTATGATACCATCATTTGTAAGAATAGTCAACAATTTTTAGTGACCAATACCAATTCATTCAAATATTACAAATGTATGAAAATCAGGTAAATTACAATATTACTGCACCGCCGAAATCATATAAAGGCAGGTGATCAAAGCTGAAAATTTGAGCTGAATGTTTTTTAATAAAAGCAGCTATCATTTCACAGTCCGGGTGAGATTTAATATTTCCGAAAAAATACACTCGTGAGTTTTCTTTGTCATAAAACGAAGCACCACCGATGAAGCCGTAATCGTATCCTTCAAGGCTGATGTTACCCGGAGATATCTGCAAAACGTCATACCCCTTATCACGTGCGGCTTCGCATATGCCTTTATCTGCACTGATAATTGCCTTATCAAGTGCAAGCGTTGAGCAGGCGCTATACCCCTGCTTTACGTTAACAAGGGTAATATTTTTCTTTTCTGCAAGCTTTACAACGCTTTTATCGACTGCATAGGTTTTGCAAAACAGATACAAGTCAAGCCTGAGCGCATTTATGATAA
The DNA here is from genome assembly GCA_017411885.1 of Clostridia bacterium. Next base: position 4,400 of record JAFQPF010000134.1, on the reverse strand, counting down.
CGTCACCCGGGTAGCGCGCAGTATGCTCACTTGTTGTAAAATTAACGTTATATTTTTGATTTATAATATCGGCAAGCTTATTATTCTGAGCGTACAGGCTTTTTGATATGACGATTTCATCATCAAGCCTTAAAAGCTGCATATCGGGGTGAGCCGACACCGGCTTATCAAGCATTGGGTTTTCATCAAGCTCAATTATATCAAAGCTTTTTGCAAGCTCGTTCTTTATTTCTGTATACATAAGCTTGCTTACAAGCAGACTTCTCATATTTTCTCCTTTGATATGAAAAAAGACCGCCAAACGGCAGTCTTATTCATTCATAAACAAATCAAACGGCTCTTGTTACCTTACCGGAACGAAGGCAACGGGAGCAAACGTGAACGGTCTTGTGTGAACCGTCTACAACCGCCTTTACCTTTCTGATGTTAGGCTTCCAAGTTCTGTTTGTCTTACGGTTAGAGTGGGAAACGTTAAGTCCGAAAACTACGCCCTTACCGCAGATATCGCATTTTGCCATTACAGACACCTCCTGTTTTATAACTTCTCTTGAAGTACATTTCAATTTCAACGCATATCATTATACCATACTTTTTTAACAAATGCAATAGTAAATTAAAATTTTTTTGCGATTTTTCCGAGTTTTTTTATCTTTTTTCAGCACTTACCCTTAATCATACGCGCAAGTCCTGTGTATCTTACAGTTTGTCGGTTATTATCAACCATCAAAGAAACAGTGCTTTCTCTGCCTACTATTATAACCATATTCTGCGCGCGAGTTACTGCCGTATACAAAAGGTTACGTGTCAAAAGCATTGGGGCCGCGGTGCAAAGCGGAAGGATAACGATCGGATACTCGCTTCCCTGGCTCTTATGAACGGTTATGGCATAGGAATGCTCAAGCTCATCAAGGCTTGTAAAATCGTATTTCACAAGTCTGTTATCAAAGCTTACGGTAAGCTTTTCATCAACGTTGTCGATCTCTTCAATAACACCGATATCGCCGTTGAAAACTCCGACTCCCGATTTATCTCCCTTTTTCCATTCAAGCTCGTAGTTGTTCTTGATCTGCATTACACGGTCACCCTCTCTGAAGATAACACCGTGCGCCTTTCTTTCGTTTTTATCGGGTGAATACGGGTTCAAGCGCTCCTGCAAAAGCTTATTCAAGCTTTCTGTACCCGATATTCCGTTTCTTGTAGGTGTTATAACCTGAATGCCGTTTGCTGCCTTTTCTCCGTAGGTTTTCGGAAGTCTTTCGGCGTAAAGATCAGCGACAGTCTGTGCGGTAAGCTGATCGCTTGCTCTTTGCATAAAGAAAAAATCACGGTCACGCACACCAAGCTCCGGATACTCTCCGCGATTTATTGCGTGGGCATTGGTTACGATCAGGCTTTCTTCTGCCTGTCTGAAAATTTCAGTCAGGCAAACTGTGGCAAATCGCTCGGAAGCGATAAGGTCCGCAAGCACGTTACCCGCGCCGACAGACGGAAGCTGGCTTGAATCTCCTATAAGCAACAGACGCGCTCCGGGCTTGATCGCCTTCAAGAGTGCTTCAAACAGGGTTATGCCGAGCATCGAGGCCTCGTCGATGATAATCACATCGGCTTCAAGCTGATCGTTTTCATCACGTCTGAAGCTTAAGAGTTCGTCATCGCTTCGTTCCATCTCAAGCATTCTGTGTATTGTTTTTGCTTCATACGAGGTCGATTCGGACATTCTCTTTGCGGCTCTGCCGGTTGGCGCGCCGAGTGCAACGCTCATCGACATATTTTCAAATATTCTTATAAGCGCGCGAATTACCGTGGTTTTACCCGTACCGGGGCCGCCGGTAAGTATCATTACACCGTTTTCGATCGCAGTTTCTATTGCTTTTCTTTGGAGCGATGCATAGCTTATGCCGCTTTCAAGCTCGATACGGTCGATAAACAGCCCTTTGTCGTAATTATCATAGCCAAGGCAGACTCTGTCGAGTAGTAAAAGCTTATCGGCACAGTATTTTTCAGCATTATAATATTTTGCGCTGTAGATCACACGACCGTTTTCTTCAAGTATTGGAATTATCTTTCTTTCAAATGCAAGCTCCTCTATAGCCTGTTTTACAAGCAGAATATCGACTCCAAGCAGAGCGCAGGCACTTTGTATAAGCTTATCCTCCGGAAGATATGTATGTCCGTTTTTATCTGCGTTATAGTTTAATAGATAGATCAAGCCGCTTCTAACACGGAAGATGCTATCGCTTTCAATTCCAAGGATCGATGCAAGTCTGTCGCACTTTTCAAAGCCGAAACCGCTTATAGTTTCGCAAAGCACGTAAGGATTTTTGCGTATGATCTCGCTTGCTCCGCTTTTATAACGCTTGACTATCTTTATCGCAACAGTTGCCGATATCTCGCCCTTTGAAAGAAGCATAATATTTCTGACGCCGAACTGCTCCTTGAAGCAGTCAGACATCTCATTTGCCTTCTTAAGACTGATTCCCGGAATGTCCGCAAGCCATTCGGGATGATTTTCGATTATATCAAAGCTTTCGCCGCCATAACGTCCGACAATTCTCTGTGCTATCTTCGGTCCTATTCCCTTTATCGTTCCGCTTGAAAGATATCTCAGTATATCGCTTTCCTCGCTCGGAAGGGTTCGGTCAAAATACTCGACCTCAAGCTGCTTACCAAAGCTCGGGTGGTTTTTCCATTTTCCCGAAAGGATAACCGTGTCGCCTTCATTTACGTACGGCATTATACCTACCGCAGTCAGAAGCTCACCGTTTACATCGAACAAGTCTATGACGGTATACGAATTTTCACTATTCTGATATACGACCTGCTCTACGGTGCCTGTTATTTCGCACAGATCCTTGTTATTATCCGAAATCGCCATAATCAATCCTTATCTTTGTTTAATATCACGTACCTTGCGTGTCCGAGTGTATCGAGCGAAAGAGTGCGCGCACAAAGCTTTTTAAGCTCGCGCGTTTCTTCGTCATCATCCGTATCTATCTCAACCGCTATGTATACCGAGTCTCTGATCTTATTATCGTACACAAGAATATAGGCAATCATTTTTGAGATAGAATAAAGCCCGAAAACGGTTAAAATTGCAACTATTATTTCAATAACGGTACCAAAAGTCATATAAACTCACCTCTGTGTCAGTTTATGCAAATGATACCGTTACCTGTTAATTATTTAAGCTTTGCAAGCTCGTCTGCTATATCGGTCTTTTCCCAGAGGATATCATCCTCATTTCTGCCCATATGGCCGTATGCAGCAAGCTTTTTGTATATCGGACGTCTGAGTCCGAATCTTTCGATAATTGCCGCAGGTCGAAGATCAACAAGCTTTTCTACCGCCTGTGCTATTTTTTCTTCATCTATCTTATTTGTACCAAAGGTATCAACAAGCACAGACAAGGGCTTTGCAACGCCAATTGCATACGCGATCTGCACCTCGCACTTGTCAGCAAGTCCTGCCGCAACGACGTTTTTCGCTATATAGCGAGCAGCATAAGACGCGCTTCTGTCAACCTTTGTCGGGTCCTTACCCGAAAATGCTCCGCCGCCGTGACGTGAATATCCGCCGTATGTGTCGACTATGATCTTTCTTCCTGTAAGACCGCTGTCACCGTTAGGACCGCCGATAACAAAGCGTCCGGTCGGATTTACGTAGATCTTTGTATCCTTATCGATAAGATGCGCAGGTATTATCGGGTTAATTACGTTTTCAATAATATCATTGCGGATAACATCAAGGCTGACAGCCTCATCGTGCTGAGATGAAACAACGATTGCGTCAACTCTTACAGGCTTATCGTCATCATACTCAACAGTTACCTGTGTCTTACCGTCAGGTCTTAAGTATGCAAGAGTACCATCCTTGCGCACATCGGTAAGGCGCTTTGCAAGCTTATGCGCGAGCGAGATCGGAAGCGGCATATATTCAGGCGTTTCGTTGCAGGCATAACCGAACATAAGTCCCTGGTCACCAGCTCCGATATCATATTTGCTCTCATCGCTTCCCTCTTTTGCTTCAAGCGATCTGTCAACGCCCATTGCTATATCGGGGGATTGTGTATGTATAGAATTGATTACGGCGCAGGTATCGCAGTCAAAGCCGTACTTTGCTCTGTCATAGCCTATCTCGCGCACGGTTTCGCGGACAATTTTCTGATAATCCACTATTGCCTTGGTTGTTATCTCACCGAGTATCATTATAATACCGGTAGTCGTACAGGTTTCGCAGGCAACGCGGCTCATAGGGTCCTGCTCGAGTATTGCATCAAGCACCGCGTCCGACACCTTATCGCATATTTTATCGGGATGCCCTTCGGTTACCGATTCTGATGTAAAAAACTTCTTCATTTTTTCTCCGTTCTGCCATTCGGCTATAAAATAAAACGCGCCCTT
>JAFQPF010000133.1 GCA_017411885.1 Clostridia bacterium | reverse complement strand
TGATAATATTTATTATATAATATAATCAAATAAAAGTCAATAGGAGTGCGAAAATGAAAATTACGTGGCTTGGGCAGGCAGGACTGCTTTTTGAATGCGGTGGCAAAATTATAATGATAGACCCGTATCTTTCGGACAGCGTGGGAAAGATCGATCCGGCAAAGCACAGGCGTGTGCCCGTGAAAGAAGAGCTTTTTGATATAAAGCCCGATATTATGCTGTTTACTCACAATCATCTTGACCATTACGATCCCGAAACGGTTGAAAGATTTATAACCAAAGATACGGGTATAACGGTGCTTGCGCCGAAATCCGCGTGGGATAAGGTAAGGACGATAGGTGGTGCTAACAACTACATAAGCTTTAATCATAACACCGTCTGGACCGAAGGCGGTATACGCTTTACAGCAGTCAAGGCTGAGCACAGCGACGATTATGCGATAGGCGTGATTATTGAATATAAAGGCAAAAAATATTACGTCACAGGCGATACGCTTTATAATAAAGCGATATTCAAGGACATTCCAAGCGATATTTACGCGCTCTTTCTGCCGGTAAACGGAGTCGGAAACAATATGAATATGACCGATGCGGCAGAGTTTTGCAAAATGATAAAGCCGCAGATAGCGGTGCCGTTGCACTTCGGTCTGTTTGATGAGCTTGACGTGTCAGGCTTTGATTATGATAATAAGATCATTCCAAATATTTACGAGGTGATATTTAATGAAGATAACTGATATAAAGCCGTTTGTGGTAGATTGCTTCAGAACCAACTGGGTGTTTGTCAAGGTTTACACAGACGAGGGCATAGACGGTGTCGGTGAGGCAACGCTCGAATATAAGGAGAAAGCGCTTTTAGGCGCGCTTGAGCATATAAAGGAGTATCTTGTCGGCAAGAATCCTTTAGAGATAGAAAAGCATTGGCACGCGATATACCGTGATGCATATTGGCGCGGCGGAGCTGTGCTTATGAGCGCGCTTTCTGCCGTTGAGTGTGCGCTGTGGGACATACTCGGCAAGAGCCTTAACGTGCCTGTGTATCAGCTTCTCGGCGGTAAGGTGAACGATAAGGTGCGCATTTACGTCAACGGCTGGTTTGCGGGCGCAAAGGAGCCCGAGGAATTTGGTGAAAAGGCAAAAATTGCGGTTGAACGCGGCGTTACCGCTATGAAGTGGGATCCGTTTGGTAAAAACTATCTTGATATTTCAAATGCCGAGCTTGATAAGGCTTTAAGATGTGTTGCGGCGGTAAGAGAAGCGGTCGGAAATAAGGTAGACCTTCTCATAGAGGGACACGGCAGATTTAATATCCCGACAGCGGTAAAGATAGCGCGTGAGCTTGAACAGTTCAAGCCTATGTTCTTTGAGGAGCCGGTTCCGCCGGATAACCTTGATGCTCTTAAGGAGGTTAAGGGACGCTCACCCGTAGCCATAAGCGCGGGAGAAAGGCTTTATACTCGCTGGGATTATAAGAATATGTTTGATAAAATGGCGGCGGACTATATCCAGCCCGACGTTTCACACGCAGGCGGTATAATGGAGCTTAAAAAGATCGCCGCAGAGGCGGAGTGCAGATATATCCCATTTGCGCCGCACAATCCGTCAGGTCCTGTTGCAAACGCGGCAACGCTTCAGCTTGCGGCGTGCTGTCCTAACTTTGTGATACTTGAAATAATGTATTCGGATGTGGAATGGCGTAAGGACGTAACGAACGAAAGCCTTGAATATAAGGACGGATACATAACAATTCCCGACAAGCCCGGACTTGGTATCGAGATAAACGAAGCTGAGTGTGAAAAGCACCCCTATCAGGTGCATACGCTCAGACATTATACCGGCGCGCTTACCGATATAAGACCGGCAAAATCCGTGTTTTATTTCTAAGAGGTGGAAAAATGAGTAATTGTGTACTTGTAACAGGAGCTTGTATAAACACAGGCGTTGATATAGTTGAAAAATTCGCCTCTGAGGGATGGGACGTAATCTTCACCGGCAGAAATATGGAAAAGGTGCATGGCAAGGAAAAGGAATATAAGGAAAAATTCCCGAATGTAAAAATTTGCGGCTATCATATAGATTCTTTGCTTGATGAGCGTACGGTTGACGAAGAATCGGTTGAGAGAATGTTTGCCGATATAGATGCAAAGGGAGTGTTTGTCGATACACTTGTGCTGAACGCCGCAGATCAGGGACTTGGTCAGAAAATCTTTGAAAATCCGCTTACCGATATGATGAAGGTGATAAATACGAACGTCGTGTGGAATTATTGCCTTTGCGAGCATGCGGCGAAGCGAATGCGTGAAAACGGCGGCGGTAATATCGTGTTTTTGAATTCAAATACCGCATATCGCGCTATTCCCGACAGAGTGGCGTACGTTGCGTCAAAGGGCGGTCAGCTTGGGCTGATGCGTGCGCTTGCGCTTGATCTTGGTAAGTATAACATCAGGGTGAACGCAGTCCTGCCGGGTATGATAAAGACCGACAGATGGGAGAAAAATCCCGAGTTTTATGAAAATGTTCCGTCAAGATTTACGCCAATCGGTGACGTAGCCGTAGGAAGTGATATAGCCGATGCGGTGTGGTATTTTGCCGCTCACGCGCGCAATACCACGGGCGCAGAGCTTGTAGTCGACGGCGGCAACACCATCCAGCTTTATCCGATAATGAAATAAGCAAAGTCCACCGACTTTTGTCGGTGGACTTGTTTTTTGTCAATATGAAAAAAGATAATTTTGGTATCAGACCTTCACTCAAAAATATAGAAGGCACTCCGAATACGGACAAGCAAGCATCCGAAGATGCATCGCCGTCTATAGGATCAAGAGTGCCTTCTGACAACAGTATAGCAGAAAACGTGCCTGTTGTCAACAACGAACGGCAGACTTGTTTCCGACAAAAAGAAAATGAACGGAAGGTATCAAGTTGGATCTGGTCGTGTAGTGACCTTCACGCATGATACTCCGTTCATCAATAATAGTATACGCAATTTCAACGAAAAAAGCAAT
>JAFQPF010000132.1 GCA_017411885.1 Clostridia bacterium | reverse complement strand
TCAGTTTCCTTATCAAAGAAGCCCATCTGCGAGCTTGCATTATCGGTCGGATAGGGAATATTCAAATGCTCGTACGCAAGCCTTGTGGCACATCTTCCGCGCGGAGTGCGGCTCAAATAGCCGATCTGCATAAGGTACGGCTCGTAAACGTCCTCGATCGTAATAGCCTCCTCGCCTACAGTTGCCGCAAGTGTTTCAAGTCCGACAGGTCCGCCACCGTATGCGTGAATGATAGTTTCAAGCATTTTTCTGTCTGTGTTATCAAGCCCAAGCTCGTCGATCTCGAGCATATTTAGCGCGCTTGAAGCGGTTTTCAAGTTAATGTTACCGTCATATTTTACCTGAGCGAAATCGCGTACACGTTTTAAGAGTCTGTTTGCGATACGAGGTGTACCGCGGGAACGCGAGGCAATTTCAAGTGAGCCCTCGTAATCGATCGGCACGTTAAGTATACCGGCACTTCTTCTTACTATCTCCGCAAGCTCCTCTACGGTATAAAGCTCAAGCTTTAGCAGTACACCGAATCTGTCGCGCAAGGGAGTTGTAAGCTGTCCTGCGCGGGTAGTGGCGCCGATAAGGGTAAAGTGGGGGATAGGAAGGTGTATGCTTTGCGCGCTCGGACCTTTTCCGATTATAATATCAAGCGCGTAATCCTCCATGGCGGGATACAGTATTTCCTCAACCTGTCTTGAAAGTCTGTGTATCTCATCGATAAACAAAACGTCGTTTTCATTAAGATTTGTAAGTAATGCCGCAAGGTCGCCCTGCTTTTCTATAGCAGGTCCTGAGGTTACGCGGATATTAACGCCAAGCTCGGTGGCGATAATACCCGACAAGGTCGTCTTACCAAGACCGGGAGGTCCGTAAAGCAAAACGTGGTCAAGTACGTCACCGCGCTTTTTTGCCGCTTCTATATATACCTTGAGACTGTCCTTAGCCTTTTCCTGACCGATATATTCACCAAGAGTCGTAGGTCTCAGACTTTTTTCGGTTTCATCGTCACCGGCTTTATATTCGGTCGAAACAATACGATCTTCAAAATCCATTTCGTTAAACATAAGATTTTACCTCATAAGATTTTTGAGTGCGGCTGTAATAAGCTCTTCAAGCGTAAAGCTTGCAATATCAAGTCCCTTGAGAGCGTCCGCTGATTCGGTTCTTGAATATCCGAGAACTATAAGCGCGTTAAGTGCGTCCGAATATTTTCCGGTATCGCCAACAACTCGCGACGGGCTTGGCGAAATATCGTTTACGTTTATGCTGCCAAGCTCCTTTGTCAGCTTATCCTTAAGCTCAAGCACAACTCTCGCGGCGATTTTAGGACCGACTCCGCTTGCTTTTGATATAGCCTTGACATCTCCTGTTGAAACCGCAAGCTTGAATCCATCGGGTGTCAATACTGACAGTATTGCAAGCGCCGCTTTAGGGCCGACTCCGGATACGGTTATCAGCATATTGAAGGCGTTTTTTTCGTCGAGCGAATGAAAGCCGTACAGATCCATAGCGTCCTCGCGAACCGACAAATATGTATACACCTTAGCCCGAGCTCCGATCTTGCTTGAAAGAGCGGCGAGGGTGTTGTCGCTTACAAAAAGTCTGTAGGCAATAGAGCCTGTGTCGATAATTACTGCAGACGGCTCGGTTGATACGAGCTCGCCGGTGATATAGTGGATCATATTTCCTCCTGACTATGCCTTAAGCATTATGGTATAATACTCATCGGTTAAGTGCGCCGGTTAAAGTAATTTCTTATTCGCGAGCCGGAGCAATTTGCGTGGCAAATTGCAATAGCAAGCGCGTCGCAGGTGTCATCAAGCTTGGGTGCGCTTTCAAGCTTAAGCAAAAGCTTGACCATATGAATGACCTGCTTTTTGTCGGCGCGTCCGTATCCGACTACCGATTGCTTTACCTGAAGTGGAGTGTATTCAAATAACGGAACGTTGTTTTTCTTACAACAGAGAAGTATACACCCTCTTGATTCGGCAACGGTTATTACGGTTTTCTGGTTTGTGTTGAAAAACAGCTCTTCAACCGCAACTGCATCCGGCTTATAGATTGTAATAAGCTCTGAAAGCTTGTCGTATATTTCAAGCAATCTGTCCTCAACGTTAGTGTGCGCAGGCGTTAAAATGGCACCGTGAGCAAGAGTTCTGAAATTCGGTGAATTATATTCTATCACTCCGTAGCCTACGATCGCAAGCCCGGGGTCTATGCCTAAAATTATCATAATTTTGTCCGTCGCCTGTATTTATTTGCAGTCATACCAAGTGTCGCCTGTGCTGATTTCGCTTGTAAGCGGCACCTTGAAGCTTCCGACGCTTTCCATTTCGCTTTTCAGTATATCAAGTGCTTTGTCAGCACAGGAGGCATCAGCGTCAATAATCAGCTCGTCGTGCACCTGCAAAACGAGTTTTGCGTCGATCTTTGCTTCCTTTAACTTTTTGAAGGTATTTATCATTGCAATTTTAATTACATCAGCAGCCGTGCCCTGGATCGGGCTGTTCATAGCAACGCGTTCACCAAATTTTTTGAGCATAGCCTTGCCGGAAGATAGCTCCGGAATATATCTTCTTCTTCCGAATTCGGTGGTAACGTAGCCGTGTTCGTGCGCTGAGGCAATAACACTCTTCAGGTATTTGTCAATTTGAGGATAGCTCGCCTTATATCCTTCAATATACTCGGCAGCTTCACGCTTGCTCACGCCTATGTCCTGCGCAAGCGAAAAATCACCTATCCCGTAAACAATGCCGAAATTTACTGCCTTCGCGCGCTTGCGCATTTCGGGAGTTACGTCGTTAACGTCTACGCCAAACACCTCGGAAGCGGTCATTGTGTGTATATCGACACCGCTTAAAAATGCGTTTATCATATTTTTGTCGCCCGAGATGTGAGCGAGTAAACGAAGCTCAATCTGTGAATAGTCGGCATCTATCAGAACTCTGTTAACCGAGTGCGGGATGAAATACTTTCTCAGCTCGCGTCCAAGCTCTGTGCGTATCGGGATATTCTGCAAATTAGGCTCGGTTGATGAAAGCCTTCCTGTAGCAGTGACCATCTGATTAAAGCTTGTGTGTACAAGATCATTTTTGTCTGCTATAACCGCAAGCGCGTCTGTGTACGTGCTTTTTAGTTTAACAATCTGCCTGTAATCGAGAATATCGCTTATAATGGGGTAGTATGGCGCAAGCTTTTCAAGCACCTCTGCGCTAGTAGAATACCCGCTTTTGGTTTTCTTTGAGCTGGGTATTCCGAGCTTTACAAACAATATCTCGCCAAGCTGCTTGGGTGAGTTTATATTAAACTCGCAGCCTGCGGCAAAGTAGATCCTTTCGGCAACGTCCTTCGCCATTTCACCGAGCCGATCTCCGAAGCTTACAAGCCCACTTCTGTCGATTTTGAAGCCTTCCTTTTCCATTGAGTATAGCACACCTGAAAGAGGCTGCTCGATATCGGTAAGCACTGACATTGCGCCTGTGCTTTCAAGCTCGCTTCTTATCGGCAAATAAAGCCTGAATATAAGAGAAGAGTTTGTATGTGATTTGTCGTCTGTCTCCTCGCCCAAATATTTGCGAGCGAGATCGGGAAGATCATATTTCCCAAGCGAGGAATCACACACGTAAGCACCAAGCTTTATATCGAACATAAACTCGGTAAGCGGATCGATATCAAGAAGCGCGAATAAGTTCTTCAAGTCAAAGACGATCAGCTTCCTTGAATATTTGCTGACAAAATCCGCTAACTCATTTTTTGATAAATTGCATTTGTATTCTGAACCGGAATCGATCGAAACCGAAACTGAAAATTCCGATTCAAACTCGATTACAGAAAGAGAGAGCACTTCGGATTTATTTGCAAGTTTGTATAACTGATCTGTATCGATGCTTATAACCTCACGCTTTGCTTCAGGAGCTTTTATTGTTTGCTCATGCTGTGTATTTTGATCTTCAAGTCCGAGTCGCTTGATAAGAGCACCGAAATCAAGCTCCTTAAAGAATTCATATAATCCAATTCTGTCGACACCCGGATACTTGATCTGATCAAGCTCAGATATGATCGGTACGTTGGTGTCGATCTTTGCGAGCGTCTGCGAAAGATATGCAGAATCCTTGTTTGCTTCAAGCTTTGCTCTTACACCCTTTGCTATGCTTGCAGAGTCAAGGTTATCATATATTCCATCAAGTGAGCCAAATTCGCTTATAAGCTTTAAGGCGGTCTTTTCGCCGATTCCCGGGACGCCGGGAATATTATCCGACGAATCTCCCATCAGAGCTTTAACGTCAACAAACGTATCCGGAGTGACACCGTATCTCTCAAAGAAGACTGTCTTGTCGTATGTTACTGTATCGTTGTTACCCGCAAGTAAAATATTGGTCTTATCGGTGATCAGCTG
>JAFQPF010000131.1 GCA_017411885.1 Clostridia bacterium | reverse complement strand
CGTCGATCATCACGTTTCTGTCCTCGTCGATATACTTGGAATCGTAAGGCGTTACGGTTACGCTTGCGCCGCTTGAATATTCGGAGACGTATCCGTATTCATCAGCTTTATCAATCTCCATTCTTACTATATCGAGAAGTGCTTCCTTGTTTTCCTTTTCATCAAAGGTAACGCGCGAGAATTCACCCGAGCCGTCAAGCTCGATTGTCACCGACTTGATATAGCCATCTGTGAGTATCGCGTTTTCAATGGGTGTCACACCGTATACCAAGAACAGATTAAGTGCGCTCACGATCACCACGAAGATCACCATGCCTCGTACTGCGTCAAACATTGCACGCGGAGTTTTTGCGATTATCGAGTTCATTATCATCCACGCGACTATCGCTCCGCTTACAGAGCCGAACACGAGCCACAGGAAATTGCGGTCACCGAGATATCCGAAGATAAGCGCAAAGGACATTGATCCCGGCACCATTACAAGATATTTCACAAATGACGCGAATTTGTTAAACACAAAGGGATTGCCCGATTTTTCGCTGAGTCTGTAATGATAAAGTATGAGAGACAAGACGATACATACCACGATTATAGCAGCAAAAACAAGCTTGGTCGCAAGCGAAAATGCCGTATTATTAAACAGCACCACTACGGGTGAGGTTGGCAAGAATTTATCATACTCAAAGAAATAATCGATCCAGAATCTGTGACTGTTAAAGCCTCTGAGTCCGTTTATGCAAACCTTTATTGCCGGAAGTATTGCTAAAATAAGCGCAGTCATAAGCCATTGCACCGGCGCAAGACCTGTAGTCATACCGGCAAGAACGGTTATAGAATATATCAGCACAAAGTAGATAAGCACGTTGAAGAATACCGAGCTTATTGCCGGCAGGCACTCGTAAAAGCCCATATCTGTTACCGCAGGAATAGCTATACATATCAGATAATTAAGGAAAAATCCTACAACAAAGCTAAGTATTCCCGAAATATAGTGCACGAAGAAAAGTCTTGTGCGCTTAAAGGGCAGGCTGTGGTAAAAGTTCACGCTTACACGCGAATTCAAATAATTAAATGTAGCCGTTGCGAAAAGCACGGCGAGTACTGCCGCGAAGAAGCAATAGAAGGTATAGCTTTCGTATATCGTATCCACAAGCCCTTGGATATTGGGCGTGGGGCTAAATACCGTTGCGTTATACGAATCTGCAACTATCATTAAAAGCACGGGGGCTAAGAAGAACATTACCGAAAAGCTGATAACGCCCTGTGTCCACACGCTTTTAAGTGTCGAAAGGAAAAATCTTCGATTGTTATTCTTATCTGCCGATGTCGAGGCTTGTAAAATCATAACCCTTACCCTCCATTTCGCAAATAAATATCTCATCAAGGCTTAAAGGCAAAAGCTCCGAATATGCAGGGGCTTTTTCGGCAATAACCTGCCTTATAATATCCTCGCTGCCCTTTACTATGAAGCTTGAAAGTCTGCCTCTTTTTTCTAAATTTGTTATTTCAAGTCCGGGAAGTGTGTCGGGAGTGAAATCCTCATCAAACACCGCCTGCACTCTGTGTATGCCGAGCTTTATATCGTCAAGATCGGCTTCTATTACGAGGTCGCTCTTATGTAAAAGCGCGATGTGATCACAAAAATCCTCAAGCTCGGAAAGATTGTGCGACGCGATAACCGGTGTGATATTCCCTGCCGCCACCTCGTCTGCGATTATGGTTTTTACAAGCTTTCTCATTACCGGATCAAGTCCGTCGAAGGTTTCATCGCAAAGCAGATATTTCGGGCAAGCCGACAGAGCAAGAAGCACCGCCGCCTGCTTTTGCATACCCTTTGAAAACTTTCCTATTTTTGTATTCACGTCGAGCCCGAAAGCCTTGTGAAGACTGTTATACTTTTCATCCGAAAAGCTCGGATATATGCTTTTATAAAGCGCTCTTATATCGTTTACCGTCGAATGGGGCTTGAAAAAGCTTTCATCCGACAGATATACTATACCGCGCTTTACCGCCTCGTTTTCATAAACCGGCTCATTATCGTAAAGCACCTCGCCTACGTTTGGCGCAAAAATGCCGCACATTATGCGCAAAAGCGTTGATTTGCCCGATCCGTTTGAGCCGATAAGTCCGAATATCGAGCCGTCCTTGACCTTAAAGCTTACGTTGTCAAGCGAGGTAAAATCATCGTATCTTTTTGTAACGCTGTTAACCTGTATCATATTAAGTACGCATCCTTTCTGAAATTTTCCCGTTTACTCTTTTGCAAATTCCTCTACAGCCTTAAGTAATTCGCTTTTGGGTATTTTGCATCTCGCGGCATCCTCTACAAGCGATTTGAGTTCACTTAAAACCCTTGCGCGGTGTGAGTCTATAAGCGCGCTTGTGTCATCCGCAACAAAGCTTCCACGTCCGGGGATCGAATACACGATCTCTTGTGCTTCGAGTATAAGGTATGCTTTTTGTATGGTATTGGGATTTATCGCAAGCTCCACGGCAAGCTTTCTGACCGCCGGCAGCTGCTCGTTCGGGGATAATATTCCCGACAGTATTGCGCTCTTTACCGAATCCACGATCTGTTCATAGATCGGTATGCGTGATTTCAGATCAACCGTTATCATACT
>JAFQPF010000130.1 GCA_017411885.1 Clostridia bacterium | reverse complement strand
TAAATTCTCATAGTCCTCCAGCGAGAAGGAGATATATTCTATATCCTTAAATACCGAAAGCAGATTTTGTACAACGAAAGCTTCCTCGGTCAGCTCAGAAGAATCCGCAAGCACCTTTTCTATTCTTTCGTCAAGCTTGTATTTGAAATCTCCGAAATACAAGGTGTCGCCCTCAACTATGTACTTAAAGCCAAGGCTTGCAAGCGTGCCGAGTGATATATCATAATCACATTCACATACAAGCTCGCTGAAATCAGCCTTTACGTCGGCTACGATCTCAATAGCATCCGGAAGCTCTTCGGCAGGAACAACTCCGGCAAAAAGCTCTTCCCAAAGAGCAGTTTCAAGCATAGAGTTCATATCGATCGTCATTTTTTCGCTTCCGGTAAATATGCCGCCGTCAAAGATCGGCTTGAATGCCGCGTCAAGATAGCCAAGCTCTGCGCTTGAGCATCCGCAAAGCGGAATTACTGCAAGTATTACCGCGAGAAAGAGTGATAAAAGCTTTACTGTTTTTTTCATAATATTATCCTTTCTTTGTTTAGTTTTACAATTACATTATACACAAAGATTATCCGAATTGCAATACCACGCGTATAATCTTATCTTGAATAAAGCTTATAAAGCTCCGAATACAGACCGCCCTTGTTAATAAGCTGCTCGTGATTTCCCTCTTCACGTATGCCGCTTTCGTCAAGCACTATGATGCGGTCAGCATTCTTGATAGTCGTAAGACGGTGTGCGATGGTAATGACCGTTCTTCCGCGCGCAAGCGCTTCAAGTGAGGACTGCACAAGTCTTTCGCTTTCGTTATCAAGCGCGCTTGTTGCCTCGTCAAGAATAAGTATCGGCGGATTTTTAAGGAACACACGCGCGATGGATATTCTCTGCTTCTGACCGCCCGAAAGCTTTACTCCACGCTCACCGACATAGGTGTCGTACCCCTCGGGGAGCTTTTCTATAAACTCGTGTGCGCCTGCAAGCTTTGCCGCCGCGATTATTTCTTCGTCTGTAGCATCCTTTTTACCGTAGGCGATATTTTCCTTTACCGTACTTGAAAAGAGGTATACGTTCTGATTTACGATGCCGATATTGTGTCTGAGTGAATCAAGCGTAAGAGTCGTTATATCCTTGCCGTCGATCTTTATTGTACCCGAATCAAGGTCATAAAAACGAGGTAACAGCGAGCAAAGCGTGGTCTTTCCGCCGCCCGACGGTCCGACAAGCGCGATATTCTCTCCTGCCTTTATATTGATCGTAAGATCGCTTATGACCCTTGCTCCGCCGTCCGAATAGGAAAAGGTGATATTATCAATATCAATATCTCCCTTGACATTTTCAAGCACCTGCGCATCCTTTTTATCGGTAATATCCGGCTCAATATCCATAATCTCGGCAAAGCGTTCGATACCGGTCATACCGCGTTGGAACTGCTCTGCGAATTCGACTATTCTCCTTACACTTGTAAGCAGAGTCGTGACGTACAAGAGATACGCGATAAAATCCGCCGCGTCGATCTTTCCTGCTCTCATAAACAGCGCACCGGCGCAAACAACTACGATATAAGAAAGTCCGTCAAAAAATCTGGTGGAAGCCTGAAAGCCGCCCATATATTTGTAGACCTTCTTCTTTGTATTAAGGAAGCTTACGTTTCCGTCTTCAAATTTTTCCTTTTCAAGCTCCTCGTTGGCAAACGCCTTTACCTCGTGGATACCGAGAAGGCTGTCCTCGATCTGGGAATTGAGTATTGCGACCTTCTTGCGCGATTCCTTAAAGCCGCTTCTCATTTTGCGATTAAACGGCACGAGCACAGCTATCATAACAGGAATTACGGCAAAAACGATAAGTGTAAGCGGAACACTCGTTGCGCAAAGAATTATAAACGAGCATACTATCTTTATGCCCGCTATAAAAAATTCCTCGGGACAGTGGTGCGAAAATTCGGTCACGTCGAAAAGGTCGCTTGTGATACGCGACATAAGCGAACCTATCTTGGTGTTATCAAAATATGAAAACGAAAGCTTTTGCAAATGTGAGAAGAAATCGCGGCGCATATCTGTTTCAAGCCTTGTTCCCATAATATGCCCGACTGTTGCCATATAATGATACGCGACTGCATCGATTATACGCAATATAAGATACGCCACAGTGCATCTTAATATAAGCGACACGGTAAGAGCCGAAATATTTTCGCTCGCCGTTCTTGTTATCACCTTGACTATAAGCGGAAGCACAAGCTCACAAAGAGTCGTAAGCGCGGCGCAGAACAGATCAAGCACCACGATGTGACTGTATTTTTTGTAATAGGGCAAAAAGCGTCTGAGCAGCTTGATTATTCCCATTTTTCTCTGATTTTCTTCCATAACCTTATCCTCTTTAATATATTGCCCTTTAATTATATCACAATAATGCCACAAATCAAGAATAATCACAGAATTTTCACATTTTGGCACTCTTGATTTATACACATAATTGTGATAAAATAAAAGTATAGAGATTTTTCGCTTATTTTTGTTCTTTTTTTGAGTTATACTATTGAAAACAAAACAGAAAATCAACTCGCCGCTGTCAGCGGCGGAAAGGCGTACTTTATGGCACGAAAAAAACTTGGAATTCTTAAAATAGATAAAGGGCTTGCTCCCTTTGAAGCCGACCTCAGACTGAGAATGCAAAACTATGAGCGCAAAAAAAAGCAGCTTCTTAAAAGTGCTCCGACTCTGTCCGATTTTGCTAACGGCCACCTGTATTACGGCATCCACAAAACGCAAAACGGCTGGATATACCGCGAATGGGCGCCTGCAGCAAGCGAGGCGGCACTTGTCGGCGACTTCAACAACTGGGACGAGCATTTCGGTATGATGGAGAATATCGGTGACGGAAACTTTGAAATAAAGCTTGCGCCCGATACTCTGAAGCACGGTCAGAACGTCAGAGTCAAGTTCGTATCAAATTCACGCGTGCTTGACCGTATCCCTGCATATATGAACAGGGTAACGCAAAGCTGGACAGACGGAAGCTTCTGCGGTCAGATATGGGACCCTGAAGAAAAATTCAAGTGGACCGATAAAAGCTTTTTCAAAAAGAAAAAATGCGACACTCCTCTTATATACGAGTGTCACATCGGTATGTCCAACGAGGACGAAAGCATCGGCACCTACAACGAGTTTTGCGAAAAGGTACTTCCGCGTATAAAAAAGGACGGTTACAACTGCATTCAGATAATGGCGGTTATGGAGCATCCGTATTACGCCTCCTTCGGATATCAGGTGGCTAATTTCTTTGCTCCCTCCTCGCGCTTCGGTACTCCCGACGAGCTTAAGAATCTTATCAACACGGCTCACAAAAACGGCATCTTTGTGCTTCTTGACATAATCCATTCGCACGCGGCTATCAACAGCGTTGAGGGACTTTCCGAATTTGACGGAACAAGCTATCAATACTTCCACGAGGGTGAGCGCGGTTACCACAGCGCATGGGGCACGAGGCTTTTTAACTACGGCAAAAACGAGGTGCTTCACTTCTTACTTTCAAACATAAAGTATTGGATAGACGAGTTCCACTTCGACGGCTTCCGCTTTGACGGCGTTACCTCTATGCTTTATCACAATCACGGACTTGAATGCTCCTTTGACAGGTATGAAAAATATTTCAGTCTTAACACCGACACAGAGGCTGTGACCTATCTCCAGCTTGCAAACGAGCTTATTCACACGCTCAACCCTAACGCTATTACTATTGCTGAGGATATGAGCGGTATGCCGGGTATGTGCTTGCCTATAAGTGAGGGCGGCATCGGCTTTGACTACCGTCTTGCTATGGGTGTGCCCGATCATTTTATAAAGATGCTTGAAACTCAGCGCGACGAGGATTGGAATATGGACGCGCTCTGGTACGAGCTTACCACAAGACGCCCGATGGAAAAGAATATCGGATATCTTGAATCGCACGATCAGGCACTTGTCGGCGACAAAACTATAATCTTCCGCCTTGCAGACAAGGAAATGTATACCCATATGAGCAAGGAAAGCGAAAGTGAGATAATCGACCGCGCTATGGATTACCACAAGCTTTTCAGGCTTGTAAGCTCCTCTCTTGCGGGTGAAGGCTACCTTAACTTTATGGGCAACGAATTCGGTCACCCCGAATGGATAGATTTCCCGCGCGAGGGCAACGGAGATTCGGGCAAATACGCAAGACGCCAATGGAGTCTTGTAGATAATCCCGACCTTAAATATGAGTACCTGAACAGCTTTGACAACGCTATGATAAGCTTACTCAAAAAGCATCCCGTGCTTTCGGGAGGATCACGGCTTCTTACCATTCACAACGATAATAAGCTCTTATCCTACACACGCGGTGGGCTTGTATTCCTCTTCAATTTCCACACCTGGAAAACTCAGGAATTTACGCTGCCTGAAAATGACGGCAAATACCGTGTACTCTTAAACTCAGACGACAGCAAATTCGGCGGCAAGTCAAGGCTTAAGGCTCGTACTGTAAACAAGGGCAGGCTTGCGCTTGCGCCACGCTGTGCGGCAGTGCTTATTAAGGTTGAATGATTATCCCTTAATCCTTTATTGCGTATACTGTTAAGGACTCTTATATAATATGGGGGATTTATGAACAACAACGTTTTTGATTATCTTGACTGGCGCGGAGATCTCACCTTTGATATTGACGGCTTTAACGAGGTGGATAATCTCGTATTGTCTGTACTTTCATATATCGATTTTTCGGGTGTGGTACCGACCGAGCCGGGCGGAGGTCAGATATCTCTTGCAGAGGCTGAGCGCAGGCTTACGGCTATGTCACGCGACAGGCAGGAGCTCGGGCTTATCATACCCGATCAGACCTGCGATTTTATGAAGCGCGCGGCTAAAACGCCCCGCTTTAGCGAAATAATGCTATGCTCCTACGTCGATAAGATAGATCCCACGCTTGGCATTCAGTTTTCGGCGGTAACCTTTCTGTTGCCCGACAGGACTCTTTTCATCGCCTTTCGCGGAACCGATGACACGCTTGTTGGCTGGAAAGAAAACTTCAATATGAGCTTCGCCGCACCCGTACCCGCGCAGGTTAGCGCGCTTGATTATCTTATTGATATAGCGCACGCAAGGCGCGGAAAGATTCGTGTAGGCGGTCACTCCAAGGGTGGAAACCTTGCTATATGGGCGGCGGTAAACGCGCCTGCGCGTATACAAAGGCGCATCATCGCGGCATATAATAACGACGGTCCCGGCTTTGAAGAAAGGATCACGGAAAAGCCCGAATACAAGGCGATCGAGGAAAGACTTTTCACCTTTGTTCCCGAGTCCTCGGTTGTCGGAATGCTTCTTGAGCACAGCGAATCGTATATGATCGTAAAAAGCTTTCAGAACACTCTGTGGCAGCACGATCCCTTTTCCTGGGTAATAAGAGGGCGGGAATTTATAAAGACCGACGACCGTTCAAGCTTCAGCAAGCATACCGACAGAGTGCTTGGCGAATGGATAGCATCGATGTCGTACGAAGAACGACGTCACGCGACCGACGTGCTTTTCGAAGTGCTCGAATCGACCGGCGCGAAAACGCTTTCCGACCTTAACGCGAGCAAGGCGAAAAATCTTACGAGTATAATACGGTCTATAAACCACATCGACAAAAACACGCGCGACAAGCTTTCAGAGCTTGTACGCCGCCTGTTTGAATTTGACCGCATCTTTGAATGGAAATGAGCGTGAGTTTTTACTCACGCTCATTTAGTTTTATTCTCTTAAATCTTGGTCACGCCGGGCTTTAATTCTATCTTTTCGCCGTATGCGTCTACCCATACCGATATTGCGCTCGGGTTGTAGAACATTTTCCTGTCTGCCGATATTTCGATACGCTTCATCGCTGTTACGTAGTCATATATCTCTATATTTGTTGCAAACCAGGTGTCCTCAAGCTTGCTTGCCTTTTCACAGAAGCTTTCCATTTCTTCCCAGGTAAATGTGGTGTTCTCCTGGTTAAACTCATAAGAATGTCCCCAAATATAGAGCATATATATCTCGTTTCTTGTGATATTTTCAAAATCCTCAAGCTTTTTGAATATATCGCCCTTATGATGACATGTCGGATGCCATTCAAGGAAGTTTTCCGGGAAGTTAAAGCCGTTAGTTGCGTGAGTGGTTCTTGAATACTTTATATCAAGCATTTCAAGCACGTCGCGCACCTGCTTGCTATGTGTACCGAAAGGGTATGACATTCCGCGCACAGGATAGCCTGCAAAGGCTTCAAGCGATTCGCGGTCCTTTTGCATTTCATATATTACCTCGGACTTGGGAAGACGCTCAAGGAAAGGATGCGTGAACGCGTGCATCGAAACCTCGTGTCCCTTATAAAGCTCTTTTAATTCATCAAGCTTATCGTAAGCCCAGCCTCCGGGCAGATAATTGTGTCCGTTAAGGTGGAAGCTTGCCTTTATTCCGTATTTGTTGAAAATCTGTACGAGCTTCTTGTCACCATCATAGTTTCCGTCGTCATAGCTCATAGTAAGTACCTTATGAACTCCGCCCGGTAAAAGAAATCTTATCGGCATAATACTTTCCTCCGCTTACTTATTTATTTTTGCAAGATAGCGCTTGAGTGCCTCGCGCATCTCGGCAGCCTTTTCCTCGGGTGCCGTCGGGTTGCAGTGAGCCCATACGCCCGTTTCGCTAGACGCCTGGAACTGCTGCTTATTGGAATCGCGAAGCGGCGGATAATACTCAACGTGGAAGTGGGTATACTTATCAAAATCCTTATGCTTTTCGTCGTCAAGATTGACAGGCGCGTTATGCATACACATCATATAGGGGAAATTGAAATCAAAGATATTATCGTACATTCCCACGATATTTCTCATAATGATACCGAGGTTCTTTCTTTCGCTTTCGGTAAAATCTGTTATGTACTGCTTATGCTTCTTTGCGCTGATATAAATTCCGTAAGCGTAATCCGCAAAGAACGGGATGTATGCAATAAAGTCCTCGTTTTCGCAGATAACTCTCTGCTTAAACTCACTCTCCTCCTTATTCATACGGCAGAAGATACATTCGCAGTTTTCATTATAATGCTCAAGACCTGCATCAAGTATGGTCCCATGGCCCTCAAGGAGCCCGAGAACTACGAGGCCCGCGCTAACCTGATGTGGACCTCTTCCCTCGCCATCAACGGCAGCGTCCGCTGGGGCAAGGCCGACGCGTGGAGCGTACACAGCATGGAG
>JAFQPF010000129.1 GCA_017411885.1 Clostridia bacterium | reverse complement strand
GGTTACCGATACGCCGTCCTCATTCGTATTGATTCCGTCGTTTTGTGATCTGATGTTAATATTACCGCCATTTATGGTAAGATGAAGCTCGCTGTCAAGCCCTTCATTTTCCGCGTAAAGATCAAGCAATCCCGTATTATTTGCTTCTCCGTTTACGTTAAGCGATGTGTAGGAATATATAGCTCCGTCCTGCTTCCAAAGCTTCTTTTCGTCCTCGTCATCCTTGAATATTTTCGCCACGTACGCGCCGTTTACCGTGTTTTTACTGCCATCGGCGATGATAATATTCGCACCGGCATTTTCAGTATTTACTTCAGCGCTTGCGCTTTCGGTGCTCCATTCATTATCACATTCGTAGGTATTCATAAACAGTATTGCGGGAGCTACGGTACTGGTAAGCTCCAGACCGTCGAGTATAAGCGTTACCTTTGCCTCAGGATCTTTTCTCGCGTCCTTTCCAAGGTCTACCCTTATCTGTCCGGGCTCGAGCTTTCCGCTTAATTTATAAGTACCGGGCGCAGTTATGTTGACAACCGTATGCTCATCAGCCTCTATTTTTGTGTGACGATCAGACTCTTCTCCCTCTCCGTAAGGATTACCGCTCGGATATTCTTATAAATTCTCATAATATATAATATCCTTTGAGGTATATACTGCGTTGTAGCTGTCATTACCGACACTCTTTCCGTTAACAGTAATATTATCCGACCCGAAGTTAATACTTGTCAGCTCGGCTCCATTATAAAGCTTTTGACTGTTTTGATTTGTATCTGTACAAGCGTACAGCACCATAACTGTCACAAGCAAAAGAAACAGCGCGGAAATTTTTATGGTTTTTGTTTTCATATCACCCCTCCTTTTTTCTTAAGTTTAACCGACCTGAGCGATGTTTTGGTGTCGGTTATATAACGGTTACGTGAATTTTTTCAAAAAATCAGCAAAAGGACGCCGAAGCGTCCTTTTACTTATATTCTCTTTTCTATTTCCGCGTTTATAACTTCTCTGAGCTTTAAGATATACTCAGCATTTCTCGGATAATTATTAAAATCCACCGTCATCCCTGCTGTTTTCTCGATAAGCTTAATTACTTCTTCCTTGCTTGTTAAGGATGCTAAAAGCTCAAATGCTCTTAAATCCTGAAGCGCCTCGTGGAATACGACAAATCTGAGCGATTCTGCAACGCCGTCCTTTGTCGGATAAACCGAGAAGGCGTCTCCCGAGGGAAATGCCATATTAGCCGCTGTTTCCCTGTACGGGTCTATCGGTCTAATTGAGCATTGTGAATAATAGAAATTATATCCCCACTGCAAGAAGCCATTAATACTATACTTGAAAAGCTGAGTCGCGATTATCCTGTTACGGTAAGAATTCTGAGCAATAAATCTGTTTGATAAATAGTCCTTCTTCTGAGAACAGCAGTAATACGCCCACAGATCGGGAGTATTCTTTTCTATAAATGGCATAATATGGTCTGTACCTGCAACCGGATGCTCTACGAGCTTATTTTCATAAAACTCATAATGCGTGAGCGCATCCATTATGCGGTAACCCGAAAGATGCTTTGCCACAAGATTTTTGCAGTATGAATAGGATTCAATATGCTGATCTGTGGGCTCGTCGGACACATGGAACATTAACATATCGTCAATACCGCGCGACTTGAAATGATCGATAAGCGCGGGCAAAAACGCGTCTATGAATTCAGCATATTCCTTGGATTTTGAGCTTACGTCCCAACCGAAAATGCGCTCAAGTCCCTTTTCGGTGGTTGCAACTATCTTAGGTGTGAAATATGCGCCCCACTGTGTAAACAGGTGAGCTATTTCAAAATGCTTTACGCCGTGCTTTAAGCAAATATCGATAAATCTGTCAAGCTTATTAAACTCAAAGCTCCACTTGCCGCCGATAAAGCTCATATCAACAAGCTGTATAGTCGGTCTTTCTCCGCCTACCGCTGTATCAAGCGGTGGAGTGAATACAGGTGTAAGTATCGTATTGATACCGCCGTGTACCGCGGTCTTGATAAAGTCCTCAAGGCGTTTCCAATGCTCTTCGCAAAACATCTCCAAGCCGTAATAGGTTGCGATACAGTCGCCGTGGAACCACTGGGTAAATGCAAGTCTTTGTTCGGGAAGCACTGCGTTTATGTATCTCACAGTAAAGATTTTTTCAAACTGACCGTCGTCACCCGAGAAGATAATCTTTACAGGATAAACTCCCGCAACAAGCTCCTCATCAGGCTCGATTGTAACCCAAAGAGAACGCCACGCTTCATATACAGCCTCTACGGTACCGCTTTCGTTTGGCACAAGCACATCAGGCATCATACAGGCATCCATTGTTATATAATCGTCGTCAAACTCTTCAACGTATCCCGGCAGATCGCACGGCACATTTTCAACGTTACGAAGCGTTATATATTTTGAAAGCTCGGATTCAACGCTAACCCTATAGGTATGTCTCGCCCAATGCTTTTCGCTCTTGAAGCAGATCTGAAACGACACGCGCTCACCTAAAAGTGCGCT
>JAFQPF010000128.1 GCA_017411885.1 Clostridia bacterium | reverse complement strand
ATATTGATTTTATAAAAAAAAATTATAAGCGTTTGAAAGGAAATTTTTACCGATGTACGACGATTTCGACTATGCCTATGAGGTGTATAAGGAGAAGAGCTTTTCACAGGCGGCGAAGAACCTGTATGTGTCTCAGCCGGCGCTGTCTTCATCCATAAAAAAGCTTGAAGCGAGATTCGGAGTAACAATATTTGACAGAAGCAGTCAGCCGATCTCTCTCACCGACGAGGGCAAGGTCTTCATAGAGGCGATAGAGAACATTAAGAATATAAAGAACGGTCTTGAGGCACGTCTGAGCGACATTTCCAAGCTTAGAACCGGACATATAACGGTAAGCGGAGAAAACTACATATCGTCCTTCATCTATCCGAAGATAATAATTGAATATATGGAAAAATACAGCGGAATAGATATCGAAATGGTGGAATCTAACTCCCACGATCTGCAGAACCATCTGCTCAACGAAAACGTTGACCTGCTGATCGACTATAAATTCGATCCAACGCTCTACGATTCATATCCGCTGGTGGACGAGCATATCATACTCTGCGTGCCTACAAAACTGGCGATAAACGAAAGGCTTAAGGAGTATCAGCTTACGGCGAGGGATATAAAGAACGGTAAGCATCTGAAGCCGGGATGTCAAGGTGTTAGACTTGCGGAGTTTGCGGACGAGACCTTCGTTATACTTAAAAAGGGGAACTATTCCCACCGTCATTCCATGGAGCTTTGTGAAGAGGCGGGATTTATACCGAAGGTGAAGATCTATCCCGATCAGCTCATCACGTCCTACAATATGAGCCGCGCGGGAATGGGCATATCAATGATCCCCGATCTGCTCATCTACGCATCCCCCGAGAGTGGAAAATGCGTTTATTATAAGCTGCTGGACGCAAATTCCCTGCGTAAGCTCTGTCTCGGGTTTAAGAAGAACAGATATATGAGCCGAGCAGTCGAGGCGTTCATCAAGACGGCGCTGGATGTGTATAAAGAGAAATAAAGAACATACTTTTAGCCGGCTTGCATTATATGAAAATGAAACACAGGAATTAAAGCGTTTCTATTGACAAAAAGAAGCGCGGGATGTATAATTATATATAATATGTTATCTTAGTGACAACAAAGGAGTACATTATTCAATGAAAAAAATCTTGATTAAGGTGGTTGCGTTTATGCTTGTACTTGCAACGCTGCTTGGTTGCGCCGCTTGCTCCCCAAGCGGTGAAAAGCTTGCCAAAAAGTACGAGAAGTACTTTCAGGAACGCGCCGCGATAGGCAAAAAGCGTTTAGTCAATGAGATCGCAAAGCATATGTCGGACACAGACCTGCTCGATGTGGATCCATACGGTAACTGCGCAGTGCCGTTGCTTTATATGGAAAAGGAAGAGGCGTCTGCAAAGCAGCGTAAGTTTGCCAACGAGGTCATACAGAAATGCGCCGATTATTTGCGCAATCCCCCAAGTGACAGAGCACATCTTCCGCGCGGCGAGATAGATTTCGCCGCTAACCGTCTTGTTCGCGCTCTGTACGCGCCGGAAGGACGTGTATATGACGAGACTTACACTGCTTTGAAGAAATTCTTCTTAGAGGACAATTTCGAAAGCATCTATTTCAGCGAGAACCATATGCTGATGTTCCGCACCGCCAGATATCTTGCGGCGTGTTATTATGAAGGCGAGACCTTCCAGCAGTTCAATGCGACTGCAGAAGAGATCAGAAAGATCGACCATGATTTCTTGGTTGAATTCCTTCAGTTCCGCGCTCGTCAGGGATGGAGCGAGTTCGACTCCATGGGATATTCTATAGAGAACTTCCTTTCTATGATCAATCTGTACGACTGCGCTCCGGATGAGGATCTCCGCGAGCTTGCAAGAATGACGCTTGATACTCTGCTTCTGACCATGATCTGTGATTCCACGGAAAACGGTCTGTTCGGAGGCGCTCATTCGAGAAGCTACGACGCGCTTACCACAGATATGCATTGCCGTTTCTTCTGGGTATATGAGCTTTATTTCGGCGCAGACGCGTGGGACGAAGTGCCTGAAAAGCTTGGCCTTACAAACGTCCCCTTCGCTTATTTTTCCTCTTACCGTCCTGATGGCACGATATATGAGATAGTGGATGCTAAGCGTAAAGGCAAGGTATATCCCTTCAGCAACTATGAACGCACCCATAACGGCGTTGCCCAATACGAGCACGAAGACGTGGGTTATATCAACAAGTACACCTATAATACGGCTACGTATTCCATCGGATGCGTAAACGCACAGGATAGCTACCCGGATGACCATAGGGATAAGTATATGGAAGATCAGCAGCAGATGAACTTCAGTATGCTGTTTGCCGCTAATTCCAAGGCTACCCTTACTCTTACCCATCCCGGTGGAACCAATTCTCATAACTATTGGTACGGTGATTCGGGATGCAACTGTAACCATTTCTTCGGAAACGATAATATCGTCACGGGTATATTCTTCAATACCACAAAAAATCCCAAGTACAATTTCATCCACGCGTACGTTCCCAAGAAGGAATTCGATGAAGTGGTAGAGCAGAGATCCAGAAATCAGATCTTCGTTCGTTCGGGAGATGCATACGCGGTGCTTCGTTTCTCCGCCCCTTACAGCTGGGCGGGACTGGACGAGGTCACGGTGATGGATGGAGGAGTAGACAACTTCAGAATAGGTATCGTATGTGAAGCGGGTGACGCAGATACTTACGGTACGTTCGAAGAGTTTATCGCCGCTATGGAGAAAAAGGTGATGCGCTTTAACCAGGGTACTCTCACACTCGAGTACGATAATATGGTCCAGAAGCTTGAATACGACGGCAAGGTCGTAACAGAGTCTAATTCTATTGACGGCGCAGAGCAGAGCTACCCGTACAAAAATACATACGATTCTCCCTTTATGGTTTCCGAGTGGGATAGCGGTGTTATCACCGTGACCGTCGGCAAGACAGTTCGGACAATGGACTTTATGAACATCACTGACACTAAAACAAAGAAATAATAAAAAAACAGCGTGCCCCCT
>JAFQPF010000127.1 GCA_017411885.1 Clostridia bacterium | reverse complement strand
TCGCTCGTGCTCATTCCGATCGTAATCGGCGCGGCTACCTGCGGCACGGGTGTAGGTGCGTGGCTCGGATTTATGTTCGGCCTTGTGGTGCTTTGGAGCGGTGACGCGGCGGCATTTCTTGCTATAGACATTCCGGGCACTATCATAACCGTGCTTGCAAAGGGTACACTCTGCGGTCTTATGGCAGGTCTGGTTTACAAGGCTTTCGCAGGCAAAAACAAATACCTTGCAGTATTTCTTTCTGCTATCGTCTGCCCGGTTGTTAACACGGGAGTATTCCTTCTCGGATGTGTCGCATTCTTTATGGATACGATAACACAGTGGGCGGCAGGCAGCAATATCATATACTATATGCTTGTCGGTCTTGTAGGCGGCAACTTCCTTTTCGAGCTTGGCGCAAACATAGTGCTCAGTCCGATAGTTGTAAGACTTCTTAACATAAAGATAAAAGACTGAATTTAACATATAAATCAGGGCAGTCCGTTTGGACTGCCCTGATTTTGTTATGCTTAAGCCTTTGAAATCTTTATAACTGTTCCGGTATTTCCCGGAAGTGTAAGAGAGATTACACCATTTTCAAATGAGTCAAGCTGCACGTTCTCATACACACTCTTCACAAATTCTACGTAATAATCAGCAGAATCGAGCACAATCTCGGTCTTCTGTGAAAGCGGCTCATAGTTGATCACAAGCAAATATCTTGAATTTTCATCTATTATATGCTCGGTAATCCCGACCGTCGGATTATCGATACGCGCAAGCTTTCCGGGATTTCTCAGATCCATCTTCTCGTATATACGGTAGAAATCTCTTGAATTTTCGCCGTCAACAAATCCGGGAGTTGTTGACGCAAAGCTTTCAAGCTGAGAAGAAATAAAGTAAACCTTACCCTTACCGTACTCGTTTACTCCAAAGACAGGCTCGCCCTTCTGATTGCGCGCCAGAACGGTTGCTGTTTTAGCGCAAAGCTTCATATCATACTCTGCATCAAGTGTGATCTTCACTCCGTCAAGCTCGGTATCATGGCTATGCAAAAGCTTACTTTTGCTTTCTATCTCAAAGCCGGTAATGTCGCAGAATTCCGACATCATTGCTCCGTCCATTGATATGTAAAGCGCGGCACCATTTTCAACCCTTGCAAGCAGATCGTTCCACAGCCTCTTTGTCGGCTCCACGTACATTTCAAGGCCGGGTACAAGATACACCTTCGATTCTGGCAGAGCATTATCGCAATACGTGTATTCAATATCCAGTCCCGCCTGCTTTGCAAGAATAAAGCTTCCGTAAGCCTGCTTCCACGATTCCTGATTGTATACAAGCACACAAACAGCATCAACTATTCTTTCGGGAAGAACGCCTATTTCCTTGGTAAAATGATAAAAATCGGTCATTCTGTCCATCATCGGCACATGTGTACCGTCGCCGTTTATAAGACCAAGCTCACGTTCAAGCGAGCACCAATCATAAGGCGGATTTTCAAGCTTACTCTGATTGCAGGCACACCACCACATAAAGCCAAGGCAATTATGCTGCCAAAGGCTGAAAAGTGCCATATCGGTGTACGCGCAGGTAACCTCTTTATTGCCGACCATAGGTCCTAAAACGTTGATCTCCTCAACAAAACATGGCTTATTTCCGCATCCTCTGTAGAATAAGCTTTCGGCAGTTGCGTGAAGTGCCGATTTCATTCTGTTGATCGGGTCGGTATCACAATATTCGGTAAACGCCGGATAAGGATGAGTACACAGAATATCAGTAGCTTCTCCCTGATCCATAGGTGTCCACACGCCCTCATTTCTGAGCGAATGCATACCGGATACGACACAAGCATTATTATCTACGCTCTTTATCGCGTCTGAGATTATACTTGTCCACGTATATGCTACGTCAGCGCTTGTGCACTCTGCCATACAGTTGCACTCATTTCCCAGATCCCATGCGGCTATTGCCTTGTGATCCTTAAAGCGTCTGACCATATATTTCACAAATCTGAGTTCCCATCTGAGCGCTGTAGGGTCTGTATAAAGATTGAGTCTTTCAAGCGCTCTCGGTATAAACATTCTTCCGCTCATCCATCCGGTAAGGAGACCGACTATAACATCGATACCTCTTTCTTCGCAAAGAGTCAGAAATCTGTCAAAGCGTTCAACCATCACCGGATCTATTCCCGCAAGCGCCTCGGGGCTGTCGTTTGCCGAAGTCGCGTCAAACGCTATCCTTCTTGTAACACTGCGGCATTCCATATAATTTTCTATAGGCTGGAAATCGCTCCACAACGGGAAAATTCTAAGCACCTTTATATCTGCCTTGCACAGCAGATCAAGATCGCGCTTTACGCACTTCTCGTCCCACTTGCTCCACATATACATACCGGCATTGGACGCCCAATAATTTGCACCTATAAAAAACTCACCATTTCTAAAAAGATTTTTCATAATAATCTCCATATTAATTCTGCAAAACGGCGACCGTTAAATTTGTTAACGATCGCCATATTTCTTAATATTCTGCGTTTCCGACCGTTCTCGGATAAGGAATTACGTCGCGGATGTTGGCAACACCCGTGATATACATAATTATACGCTCAAAGCCAAGGCCGTAGCCTGCGTGCTTTGTTCCGCCGTAACGGCGAAGATTTACATACCACCAATAGTCCTCTTCCTTGAGTCCGAGCTCAGCCATTCTCGCCTGAAGGACTTCAAGTCTTTCTTCTCTCTGGCTTCCGCCGATGATCTCACCGACACCGGGCACGAGAAGGTCCATTGCCGCTACTGTCTTATTATCGTCGTTTAAGCGCATATAGAAGGACTTGATCTCCTTGGGATAATCGATAACAAAGACGGGCTTTTTGACTATCTACTCTGTGAGATATCTTTCATGCTCTGTCTGAAGATCGCATCCCCATTCTACGGGATACTTGAAGTCAGCGCCGCTCTTCTTAAGAAGCTCGATCGCATCTGTATAGGTTACCTTTTCGTAATCGCTCTGTGCAAGCGCGTTAAGTCTTTCAAGCAAGTTCTTATCTACGAAGCTGTTGAAAAATTCAAGCTCCTGCGCACAGTTTTCAAGCACGTGATTGATGATATACTTTATCATATCCCACGCAAGCTGCATATTGTCGTTCAAGTCAGCAAAAGCGATCTCGGGCTCGATCATCCAGAACTCAGCCGCGTGTCTTGCGGTATTAGAGTTTTCTGCTCTGAAGGTCGGACCAAAGGTATATATGTTACCGAACGCCATCGCGTAGGTTTCGCCCTCAAGCTGACCCGATACGGTAAGGTTTGCACTCTTTCCGAAGAAGTCCTTGGAAAAATCCACCTTGCCGTCATCATTTCTCGGAGGATTGTCAAGATCAAGCGTGGTAACGCGGAACATTTCGCCCGCGCCCTCGCAGTCCGAGCCTGTGATAAGCGGAGTGTGAACGTACACAAAGCCTCTGTCGTGGAAGAAGCGGTGGATCGCAAACGCAACCTCACTTCTTACGCGGAATACCGCCGAGAAAAGATTTGTTCTCGGTCTCAGATACGCCTGCTCACGGAGATATTCAACCGTGTGGCGCTTCTTCTGAAGCGGATAATCGGGGGTCGAAAGACCTTCTACCTCGACCTTTGTAGCCTTGATCTCAAAGGGCTGCTTCATTTCGGGTGTAAGCTCAACTACACCTGTCACGACTACCGCAGAGCCTACGTTAAGCTTTGCGATCTCGTCGTAGTTATCTATCTTTTCACGTTCAAAAACGACCTGAGCGCACTTGAAGCAGCTTCCGTCGTAAAGGTCAATAAAGCCGAAAGCCTTGCTGTCACGGACGCTTCTTGCCCAACCGCCAAGCACGATCTCCTTGCCGGAAAAAGCTTCGGCATCGGCATAAATGCTTTTGATAAATTCTCTTTTCATATTATTAGTTCCTTTGGGAAATGTTATTTATTCTTACTCTTTCCGAGATAAGCTTCCTTGATACGCTCGTCAGCCAAAAGCTCGCTTCCCGTACCCGACATTGTGATGCTGCCGGTTTCAAGCACGTATGCAGAGTCGGCGATCTTAAGCGCCATATTTGCGTTCTGCTCGATAAGCAGTATCGTAACTCCCTGCTTGTTGATCTCCTTGATTACCGAGAAGATGTCTCTGATAACAAGGGGAGCAAGTCCGAGAGACGGCTCATCCATCATAAGAAGCTTGGGCTTACTCATAAGTGCACGCGCAACCGCGAGCATCTGCTGCTCACCGCCCGAAAGAGTACCGGCAAGCTGCCAGCTTCTTTCCTTAAGTCTGGGGAATATATCGTAAACCCAGTTTATATCGTCTGTAAGGTCATCGTTTCTCAGATACGCGCCGATTCTGATATTTTCAAGTACGGTAAGATCAGGAAAAACGCGGCGTCCCTCGGGTACGAGCGTGATGCCCTCCTCGATGATCTTATTTGTCTGCATACCGAGAATATTCTTGCCTGCAAATTCAATGCTGCCCGAATGAGCCTTTACAAGTCCGACTATAGAGCGAAGTGTCGTGCTTTTTCCCGCGCCGTTCGCGCCGATAAGTGTTACGATCTCGCCCTGTGTGACGTTAAGGTCAACGTTACGAAGCGCCTTGATGCCTCCGTAGGATACGCTCAGATCTTTAATTTTCAGCATCGTCGTCACCTCCGAGATAAGCTCTTATAACCTTGGGATCCGCCTGTATCTGTGCCGGATCTCCGGTTGCGATCAGCTTACCGAAATCTATAACGTATATTCTGTCCGAAATATCCATTATAAGGTCCATATGATGCTCGATTACAAGTATCGTCTGGTTAAATTCATCACGAAGCTGTCTTATAAACGTGGTAAGCTCTTGTGTTTCCTGCGGGTTCATACCTGCCGCAGGCTCGTCAAGAAGCAAAAGCTTCGGATTTGTCGCAAGCGCACGTGCGATCTCAAGTCTTCTCTGCTGACCGTAGGGAAGGCTTGTTGCAAGCTCATCCTTAAGATGTGCAAGTCCCTGCATTTCAAGAAGCTCAAGCGTTTCGCGTCTTAATTTCTGCTCTTCCTTTGAATTAAGTCTGAAGGTTGCTGAGAAAAGATTTCCCGTCTGATGCAGATGCTTTGCGATAAGCACGTTTTCAAACACGGTCATACCCTTGAAAAGTCTTATGTTCTGGAAGGTTCTTGCGATACCGAGCTTGGTTATCTTATCGGGAGTTTTTACGATGATATTCTTATACTTGCCGTTGTTTTCTCCGGCATACTGTTTTATCATCTTTCCCTGAGGATGGTTTTCGATCATCCTTTCACCCATAAAATCGATCGCGCCGTTTGTAGGCTCGTAAACGCCCGTGATAGCGTTGAATGCGGTGGTTTTTCCCGCACCGTTAGGACCGATAAGGGCTACTATTTCACCCTCGTTTACGTCAAGCGAGAGGTTATCAACGGCAACAACGCCGCCAAACTGCATCGTCACGTTTTCAACGTGAAGAATATTTGTTTTTGCACTCATTTTTTAACCTCCCCCTCATTCTTGGTTTTGCGGCAGAAAAGCTTTTTTATACCGCGGGCAACGTCGGGAAGCTCCTTATCGCCCATAATACCTCTTCTGAAGAAGAGCACGATTATCATAATTACTACCGAGAACACAACCATACGGAAGCCGTCTCTCAAAAGCGGAACCTTGAAGGAGCCTATATGCGTTTCCTTGTCAAGGAATCTGAGCCACCATTCGGAGCAGGCAACAAACAGGAAGGAGGAGATACAGCTTCCCGATACCGAGCCGATACCGCCGATTACGACGATAAGCAAAAGCTCGTATGTAAGTGCCGAGGTAAACGGCTTTGCCTGAACGGTTGTTGAATACATCGCATAAAGCACACCGCCGATTCCGGCAAAGAATGCGGATGTACAGAAGGACATCATCTTATGCTTTGCAAGATTTATTCCCATAGCCTCTGCGGCTATTTCGTCATCTCTTATCGCGCGGAAGGCACGTCCGTAAGTAGACTTGATTATCAGCACCATAAGAGTTATGCATACCGCCGCTATTATGAACGGGAAGAGCGTGGACATATAGAACACGACCTTGCCGCTTGCGTTTTCAATATTGAAGTCGGAAAATTTCGGGAAGCCCTTGATCATATTCGCGCCGTTTGTAATTCTTCCCCAAAAGGGTGCTTCCCATTGGAAAAGAGCGCGCACGATCTCAGCAAAGCCGAGCGTTGCGATCGCAAGATAGTCGCTCTTAAGCCTTAATACGGGAAGACCGATAAGAAAAGCGAAGAGTGCCGCAACAAGTCCGGCAAGTATCATTGTTGTAACAACGCCGAGCACCATACTGAGCGTTTCGTTTCCGAAGATACTCTGATAAAGCTCCTGGATAGAAAAGTTTACCGACGAGCCGCCGTATTTATAAAAGACTGTTTGCTTAACCGCTGTAGGTGTGCAGAGTATCGCATAGGTGTATGCACCTAAAAGCATAAAGCCTGCGTGACCGAGCGAGAAAAGTCCTGTAAAGCCGTTAAGTAAGTTAAGCGAAACGGCGATAAGCGAATAAACCGCGCCTTTTTTAAGCACCGTAAAAAGCATCGAGGTGGGCTTTAACCACTTCGGAAGGCTTGAAGCAGGCATCCAGAGATTTAAGTTTTCAAGCACGGCAACTGCCGCCATAACTAAAAGTATCAAAGCGACAGATATAAGC
>JAFQPF010000009.1 GCA_017411885.1 Clostridia bacterium | reverse complement strand
TTCATCTTTGCTTCTTGTTCGTTTTTTCTCTCCCTCCGTCAAAAACTGCGTTTTTGCCACCTCCCCCGTCAGGTGGAGGCTCTGTTACGTCGAAATTTGAAGATGAGAACCGACCACAAGGGTCGGATGCGGCTGTCTGCGGTGATTTGGTCTGCATTTGTTCGCCTGCGGGCGATTCGTGAATCGCCCCTACAACAAATTTTATCAATGTTGGGGGTATGGGCTTAGGACTTATAATCTGCATAAACTTCACGCGCGTTTTGCCCGCCCGGGCTCCGGGCAGCACCGCCTTGCGGCGGATACGTTTGTCGGCGGTGATTTAAAGCCTTCTCCAGCGGGCGAAGGTGGGTTGCGAAGCAACTCGGATGAGGTGTCAACAAATTTCATCAACTTAAGAGTACGGGTTTAGGACTTAAAATTTGCATAAACTTCACGCGCGTTTTGCCTCCGGGTGCTACCCGGCGCGCGTAATGCCTGTCCGTGCTACGGGACGCCTGAAAGGATACGGTTATAAATTATGGAAAATAATGATATAAAAATCGAAAAAGCGGTGCTTGCCGCTATAAATCTGCCCGATATGGACGAGGGCGAGTGTGAACGCTCGCTCGATGAGCTTGAAAGTCTGCTCGATACCGCAGGCGGAGAGGTATTTGCGCGTGTCGTACAGTCAAAGTCAAATCCCGATCCGCGCACCTGCTTCGGAAGCGGAAAGCTTATTGAGCTTGGCGAATTATGCCGCGCAAACGATATTGACGTGGTCATATTCGACAACGAGCTTTCGCCTGCGCAGATAAGAAACATTGAAAAAGAGGTCGACTGTGCGAGAATAATCGACCGTTCGATGCTGATACTCGACATATTCGCAAAGCACGCGGTAACGGGCGAGGGCAAGCTTCAGGTAGAGCTTGCTCAGCTTAAGTATACAGCTCCACGACTTACAGGTAAGGGAAGCGAGCTTTCGCGTCTTGGCGGCGGTATCGGTACGCGCGGTCCGGGTGAAACCAAGCTTGAAAGCGACAGACGTCACCTCAAAAGAAAGATGGAGCAGCTTGAATACGAGCTGCGCGAGCTTGACAAGAGCAGGTTTACTCAAAGAAAGGCGCGCGAGCGTTCGGGTATTAAGAAGATCGCGATCGTCGGTTACACCAATGCAGGTAAATCCACCCTCTTGAACGCTCTCACCGGTGCCGGAATTCTTGCCGAAAACAAGCTTTTCGCAACTCTTGACCCGACAACGCGAAAATTCACTCTTCCCTGCGGCGACGAGATCCTGTTAACCGACACGGTCGGCTTTATAAGACGCCTTCCGCACCACTTGATAAAGGCGTTCAAATCAACGCTTGACGAGGCGGTTTTTGCCGACATTATCATCATTTTAATAGACGCAAGCGATCCCGAAAGAGAAGAAAAGGCAGAGGTTACCGAAAGGCTTTTGCACGAGCTTGGCGCGGACGGCAAGCCGACACTTTACGTCTTTAACAAGTGCGACAGGCTTGAGAATATGCCAAACATTTATTCGGGCGCACAAAATGAAAACACGCTCTTTATCTCGGCTCAGACCGGTCGCGGACTTGATCTTCTCACAGAAAGGCTCGAAGCGCTCGTTCACGACGGCAAGACAAACGAGGTTCTGATAATTCCCAACGCAAAGCAGGGAATTTTATCGAAAATGTACGAGTATATGACGGTCACGAGCGTCGAATACGGCGAAGAAAACGTTACCGTATGCGCGGTTGCCGACAAAAAGGCGCGCGGTATGTTTAAGGAATTCTTACGTGACAAGCCCACAGAGGAGGACGAGGACGAAGAATGGCTTTAAGTGACACACAAGTGAAAAAATATACTACGCTTGAGCGCGAAGCAAGTGCCGAGCTTATTGAAAAAAAGTCGCTGTTTATCGGCTACGCGAGCCCTGTAAAAAGCGACGAGGAAGCACTTGCTTTTATAAAAAGGATCAAGGAAAAGCATTCTGACGCAACGCACAACGTCTATGCTTACTATCTGCGCTCGGGCGCGATGGCGCGCTACAGCGACGACAACGAGCCGCAGGGTACGGCAGGGCCCCCTGTGCTTGAGGTGATAAAGAAAAGCGGCTGCGACGATTGCGTTGTGGTCGTAACCCGATACTTCGGCGGTGTGCTTTTGGGCGCGGGCGGACTTGTACGCGCTTACGGCGCGGCGGCAGGACTTGCGCTTGAAGCGGCGCACATCGTGACCTATGAGGAATTTTCGGTCTATACGCTCGAATGCGACTACGGCGAATACAACAAGCTCGCCTTTGAGCTTGAAAGCGTCGGCGCGATTGTCGATTCCTGCGATTTTACCGACAAGGTGAAGCTTCAGTTTGCCGTAAAAAAGGACAAAAGCGGACTTATAGTCAAACGAATAATGGAGCTTTCCGGAGGCAGGCTTGCGCCCGAATACAAGGGCGACAGGTTTGATAAGGACAAAAAAAGATAAAATTTCTTAAAAATAAAAGTGTTTTTCTTATCTTTTGCGTATATTTTATAGTAGAAGCACAGATTATGTAAGAAAAAGCATACGAAAAGGAGCTTTATGGAAAAGACTATCCGCGATATCATACACGAGCGCGAAAGAAGCTCGCTTTCAAAATACGCCTTCCTTTCGGAAAATACAAAAGGCAGGGACAAGCCGTACACGGCGTGCGATATCCGCACAGAATTCCAGCGCGACCGCGATAAGATAATCCACTGCAAATCCTTCAGACGTCTGATGCACAAAACGCAGGTGTTTTTATCCCCCATCGAGGAGCATTACCGCACGCGTCTTACACATACGCTTGAGGTGACTCAGATCGGGCGGATCATATGCCGCGCGCTGATGCTAAACGAGGACCTTTGCGAGGCGGCGTGCCTCGGTCACGATCTCGGCCACACGCCCTTCGGTCATACGGGTGAGGCGGCGCTTCAGGAGTGCTATTCAAAAGAATTTACCCACTTTAGGCAGAGCATACGCGTAGTCGAGCTTCTTGAAAACAACGGCGAGGGCTTAAATCTCACGCGCGAGGTGCGCGACGGCATACTCAACCATCAGGGAGACAATATGGCGTCCACTCTTGAGGGCGTTATAGTAAAATATGCCGACAGAATAGCTTATATAAACCACGATATCGACGACTCTATCCGCGCGGGCGTGCTTGAGCTTGACGATATTCCAAAGGATATACTCGACGTGCTCGGACGCGGACATTCCGAAAGAATAAACAATATGGTAAGGAGCGTTATCTCGGCAAGCTTTGATAAAAACGAGATAACCATGGAGCCTCATATCGCAGAGGCGACAAAGAAGCTGCGTGATTTCCTCTTTGAGCGCATATACACAAATCCCTGCGTAAAATCCGAGGACAACAAGGCGCGCGAGCTTATTGCAAGGCTGTTTGAATATTTCGTGGCAAACCCCGACCGAATGCCCGAATTTTTCAGGAAAAACGCAGAAAAAGAAGATCTTGAAAGATGCGTTTGCGATTACATAGCCGGAATGACAGACAGACACGCGATAGAAATTTACAAGGAAATATATATGCCAAACGTCTGGACGGGAGGCAAATAATCAAAAAAGGAGGGCAAAGCTGTGATCTCACCCGAGATTGTTGAAGAAATTAAATTCAGAAGCGACATCGAGGACGTTATCGGAAGCTACGTTGTTTTAAAAAACGCAGGCTCGAACTTTAACGGCTTATGCCCGTTCCACAACGAAAAAACTCCGTCGTTTACCGTTTTCAGAGCCTCAAAGAGCTTTTATTGCTTCGGCTGCGGGGCGGGAGGCGACGTTATAACCTTTATAATGAAGGCGGAAAACCTTTCTTACACGCAGGCACTTGAATTTCTTGCAAAGCGCGCCGGTGTGACCATCCCTCTTTCGCCCGAACAAGAGCGCGAAGGAATAAGGCGCGAAAGGTTACTTGCCATGAACCGCGACGCGGCAAAATTTTTCCATTCGGCACTCAATGACGAGGCTATTGGAAAGCCCGCGAAGGAATATCTGTTTGAAAAGCGCGGACTTTCAAAAGCGATCGTAAAGCGATTCGGGCTCGGATACGCGCCAAACAGCTTTAACGCGTTAGGCGATCATCTGAAAAAGCTTGGCTACACCGATGAGGAAATGGTCACAAACTTCCTTTGCGGTATCAGCAAAAAAAGCGGAAAAAGCTTTGATATGTTCAGAAACCGCGTTATGTTCCCGATAATCGACGTTTCGGGCAACGTGATAGCCTTCGGCGGCCGTGTGCTTGACGATTCAACGCCAAAGTATTTAAACTCCTCGGACACGCCGGTGTTCAAGAAGAGCCGCAATCTTTTCGCGCTCAACTACGCGAAGGCTAACGCCGCCGAGCGGCTTATACTTTGCGAGGGCTATATGGACGTTATCGCGCTTCACGCCGCGGGCTTTGAAAATGCTGTGGCGACTCTCGGTACGGCGATCACCCCCGAGCAGGCGCGGATAATGGCGAAATATACCAAAAAGGTCGTGGTTTCCTACGACAGCGACGATGCCGGTCAGAGAGCGGCGACAAAAGCTCTCTCGCTTTTAAGCGAGGTAGGCATTGAGGCAAGCGTGCTAAAGGTCATCGGAGCAAAGGACCCCGACGAATTTATAAGAAAAAACGGCGACAAGGGACAGGTCAAGTTCAAGCACCTGCTTGAAAACAGCGAATCACGCTTTGATTTCAGGCTTGAGAGCATAATTAAGAAATACGACCTTGCCGTGCCCGATCAGAAGATACGCGCCTGCAGTGAGGTCTGCGATATGCTCGCCGATATCTATTCAAGCGTAGAGCGCGAGCTTGCCTGCACGGCAGCGGCGAAAAGGCTTAACGTAACACGCGAAAGCTTAGCTGTCGACACAGAACGCGCCGTGCGCAGAAAAAGCCGCGAAAATAACCGCGAAGCAAAGCGGAAGATTATGATACAGACGGCGGGCTTTGGAGACCGGATCAACACCGACGCCGCGAAAAACAAGGCGGCGGCAAGCGCGGAGGACGCGATACTCGGGCTTATGCTGCTATTTCCCGAATACACGCTCAAGATCAAAAAGGGCGAGCTCGGGCTTTGTGAAAACGATTTCTTTACAGATTTCAACAAGCGGATATTCAATAAGATCATTGAGCTGACAGACGAAACCGGTCACTTTGAATTCGGCGCACTCGGCGAAAGCTTTAACCCGGACGAGATGGGGCGGATCACCGAGCTTCGCATACGCCGCGAAAAGCTAAGCGTCAATTCCGAGGAGATACTCAAGGACAGCATCGCGAAGCTAAAAAATGAAACGGCAGGCGAGGATCGCCTTTCGGATATAGAAAAAATTCTCGCACGTAAGCGGGAGCAATAAAAGCTAAAAATACTTTGTACATATAAAAACGGAGGATTTATGGAAAACCATCAGGAGTTTAACATTCAGGAGCTTATCGAAAAGGGACGTGCCAAGGGCTCGCTCACAACAAGCGAGATTTTGGAGTTTTTCCCCGAGGATAATCTTGATATCGAAGCTATTGACAAGAGCTACGAGGAGCTTGAAAACAACGGCATCGAGATTAATTATCTCGATGAGGAGCCGGTAGACCTTGAAGACATCGCCGAGGACGTCGAACAGTACGAAAGCGCCGAGGATATGGAAAAAATGCTCTTGCAGGAGGGCCTTTCAATAGACGACCCTGTAAGAATGTACCTCAAGGAGATCGGTAAGGTCGCGCTTCTTGACGCCGAAACCGAGCAGGAGCTTGCGGTAAAGATGTCGCAGGGCGACGAGGTCGCAAAGGACAAGCTCGTTGAAGCTAACCTCAGACTCGTTGTAAGCATAGCAAAAAGATACGTCGGCAAGGGTATGTTCTTTTTGGACCTTATCCAAGAGGGCAACCTCGGTCTTATGAAGGCTGTTGAAAAGTTCGATTACAGCAAGGGTTATAAGTTCTCGACCTACGCTACCTGGTGGATACGCCAGGCGATCACGCGCGCTATCGCAGACCAGGCAAGAACTATCCGTATCCCCGTTCATATGGTCGAAACCATACACAAGGTTTCAAGATATTCGCGCCAGCTTTTGCAAGAGCTCGGACACGAGGCTACTCCCGAGGAGATCGCCGAAAGAATGAACACCACGCCCGACAAGGTGCGCGAAATTATGAAGATCGCTCAGGATCCCGTTTCGCTTGAAACTCCGGTCGGCGAGGAGGAGGACACGCATCTTGGCGACTTCATTCAGGACGATGATTCGCCCGCGCCCGCAGAAGCGGCTTCTCACGCGCTTCTTAAGGAAGCGATACAGGGCGTGCTTGACACTCTCACTCCCCGTGAGGCACTCGTCTTAAAGCTCAGATTCGGTCTTATAGACGGCAGAATGAGAACGCTTGAGGAGGTCGGCAAGGAGTTCAAGATCACCCGTGAGCGTATCAGACAGATCGAGGCTAAGGCTTTAAGAAAACTCAGACATCCCACAAGATCCAAAAAATTAAAGGATTTTCTTGAATAATATCCTTGTGTCCTTTTTGACAAAAATAAGCCCTCATTTGTGTGCATTGTAACCAATTTATTGTCGCAGTTGTACAATACACGGCATTGTTTTTGTTGCAAAACGACCTAACGCTTGAAAATTGACCTCTTTTCTTGGTCTTTTGGCGAAATTCGGTCTTGACTTTGACATATTTTTGTTGTAAAATATAATAGTAATTCTATAGCTATGCGAGGCTTAATTTACGATGCCGCGCGCTTTTACCGGGAGGTTTCTACTAAACTATGAAAAAAAGAGTACAATGTCTGATTATGGCTATGCTCCTTTTGGCTACCTGCTTTATCACATCCTGCGGTAATCAAGAGGACGTTGACACTCTCACCTTTGACGAGGGTACCAAAAAATCGCCTGCTATGACCGTCACGATCTGGGGTATCAAGGGCGAAAACACCACCGACGAGGCTGTTAAGCTCGTTGAAGACGCTATGAGTGCCGTAACTCAGGCTGAATTTAATACCGCATTACAGCTCAATCTCTTTACATACGATGAATACAAGGAAAATCTTGAAGTCCGTCTTGAAGAGATCGCAGAGCAAAAAAAGCTTGAGCAGGCTGAAGCCGATCAGAAAAAGGCT
>JAFQPF010000126.1 GCA_017411885.1 Clostridia bacterium | reverse complement strand
TGATGTGTCTGGGCAAAAATATCAGCCCGTTGTCCGAGCGCAACGGAGTGCAGTCCTTGAACTTATCAACGTTTCTTCCGCTCTGGAAGCCGAATTTTTCAAACACGGCAAAGGGGGCATCAACGCTTAAGCAGTTGATGTTCATAATACCGGTCTGCTTGATTATATGGTGCGAATAATTTTCCTTGTTTATTGTCACCGCGAGTCTGTTGGGCGTGTTGGTTACCTGAGTTACCGTGTTGACGATAAGACCGTTGTCCTTTTTGCCGTCGTTTGAGGTTACAACGTAAAGTCCGTAGCCTATGTTGAAAAGCGCGGTGAGATCGTTCTTGTTTGCCGTAGCATCCTGCTTTGCAAGATATTCGCGGCAAAGCTCGTTTGCCAGGGCTTCAAGCTGTTCTGCGCTTTCCTCGTTAAGCGCGGAAAGGATCTTTACCTCGTTTTCCGCATAGGTGAGGTTCTTTGATTTCTCAAGCATACCCTTCATCACCTTTGCCGCCATAGGCGCCCAGCTTCCGTTTTCGATAAAGGCTACCGTGCGGCCTCCGAAATTACGCTCTGTAAGGTGGTCGATAAATTCGCGCATAAAGGGGAAAATATCAGCGTTATAGGTAGTTGTTGCAAGAACGAGCTTGCTGTATCTGAACGCGTCCGCGACGACCGCTGACATATCGCTCCTTGCAAGGTCATAAACCTTGACGCTCGGGCATCCCTTAGCCTTGAATTTTTCCGCGAGCTGAACGACCGCCTTTTTCGTATTGCCGTATATCGACGTGTAAGCGATAACGATCCCGTCCTCTTCGCTCTGATAGCTTGACCAGGTGTTGTATAAGCCGAGATAATATCCGAGGTTTTCCTTGAGTACAGGTCCGTGGAGAGGGCAGATCATGCTTATGTCAAGTCCTGCCGCCTTTTTGAGCAGAGCCTGTACCTGAGCACCGTATTTGCCGACGATGCCGATATAATAGCGTCTTGCCTCGTCCGCCCAGGGCTCGTTTATATCAAGCGCACCGAATTTTCCGAATCCGTCTGCCGAGAAAAGCACCTTGTCCGTGCTGTCGTAGGTAACTATAACCTCGGGCCAGTGTACCATAGGCGCACCGACGAAGCTTAATACGTGCTTACCGAGAGAAAGCGTATCGCCCTCGGCAACTACGATCTGCTTTTCTGTAAAGTCGGTGCCGAAAAAGTTTTTCATCATAACAAAGGCCTTGGCTGATGAAACTATCTTTGCTTCGGGATAAGCCTTTACGAAGTTTGCAATATTTGCCGAATGGTCGGGCTCCATATGCTGAACTATAAGATAGTCGGGTTTTCTGTTATCAAGTGCGTTTTCTATATTATCAAGCCACTCGTGTGTAAAAGCAGCGTCTACCGTATCCATAACGGCAATCTTTTCGTCAATTATTGCGTATGAGTTATAGGACATACCGTTTGGAACCTTGTACTGTCCCTCGAAAAGATCAACCTTGTGGTCGTTGACACCGATGTATTTTATATCGTTTGTTATTGTCATATACGATCACCTCCATTAAAATTACCGTAAACAATTGTATCATAAAAAACTCTAAATTTCAATAGCAAATGCAACGTTTTTTTGCTGTTGCGTGTCAAAAGCACTTGCCGCTCTTGCAATCCTCGGCGTTGCCCTTTCTGAAGCAAAGCTCGTTGGGGCACTGTCCCGTTTCAAAAAGCTGCTTTAAGTTGGAAACCGTGGTTTCCGCGATGTTTGAAAGCGCTTCCTCGGTTAAAAACGCCTGGTGCGAGGTCAGTATTACGTTGGGCATAGAAATAAGCCTTGCAAGT
Organism: Clostridia bacterium; assembly: GCA_017411885.1. The sequence continues at coordinate 842 of JAFQPF010000126.1, read as the reverse complement.
GTGTCATCCTCCATAATGTGTCCCGAATAATCCTCGAAGAAGAAGTCCGATTCCTCCTCGTATACGTCAAGGCAGGCGGCACCGACCTTTCGCGATTTGATTCCGTTAAGAAGTGCCTCCGCATCCACGAGAGCACCGCGTGAGGTGTTTATCAAAACAACTCCGCGCTTGCATTTTTCAAGCGATTCTTCGTTTATAATGTGGTAGGTGTCCTCGCTTAAGGGGCAGTGAAGCGAAATAATGTCGCTTTTTTCAAAAAGCTCGTCAAGGTCTGTATATCTGATGCATTCGCCGTCTTCAAGGTCGCTTGCCGGAAACTTGTCGTATGCAAGCACCTTCATACCAAAGCCGCGGCAGATGCTTATAAACGCGCGTCCGATACGTCCCGTACCGATAACGCCGACTGTCTTTCCGTGAAGGTCGAAGCCTGTCATACCCGAAAGGCTGAAGTTGAAGTCCTTGGTTCTGATATACGCTTTGTGGATGCGCCTTATAGAGGTCAGAAGCATAGCGATCGCGTGCTCGGCAACGGCATAAGGCGAATATGCGGGAACGCGCAGCACGTGAATACGTGAAAACGCGTGCTTCATATCGACATTGTTAAAGCCCGCACAGCGTAAGGCTACAGCTTTTATGCCAAGCTCACACAGACGGTCGATGACCGCGGCGTTTACCGTGTCGTTAACAAAAACGCATACCGCATCGTAACCGTGAGCAAGGTCGACCGTATCCTCGTTGAGCTTGGTTTCAAAAAACTTGAATTTTATTCCGTTTTCGCCCCCGAATTTTTCAAACGAGGCTATATCATAGGGCTTTGAATCAAAAAAAGCTATTTTCATAAT
>JAFQPF010000125.1 GCA_017411885.1 Clostridia bacterium | reverse complement strand
GTATGCGCCGCGGCGCAGATAGTGGCGGATCACTCCGTTTTCTCCGCAGATAAGCTCGCGGAATCCGGGATTGTTTCCGTTTAATTTCGGTAATATCTCAATACCCCACCAGCATTCGTATTTATCGGGATGCTCGGTGAAATAATACCAGTCGTAATACTTGCTTTCTTTTGAATTGTAAGCTCCGCATACAGGGTATCTGCCGTTTTTGTTAAAATAAATACTGTCCGAGCCGGTGTGATTGAACACGCCGTCGAGGATTATCTTTATCCCGAGCGTGTCGGCTTTTTTGATAAGCGCGTCAAACGCCTCGTCGCCTCCGAACATCGGGTCGATGCGCATATAGTTTCCCGTATCGTATTTGTGATTTGAATAAGCCTCGAATATCGGGCATAAATATACTATCTCAACACCGAGCGATTTCAGGTATTCAAGCTTTTCGCAAGCTCCCCACAGCGTGCCGCCGAAGAAGCAGTTGTTTCTTACAAAGCCCCCCGGATATTCGGGATATTCGGGTACGCCGTTATACCAATCGTCGATCATTACCGCATCGTGGCGCACAGGAACCACCTTATCGCCACGGTTAAAGCGATCGACAAAGATCTGATACATGATCTTACCCTTGAAGTCATCGGGAGTGTGAAAGCTGTCGGCGAAAATATTCAGCTGATAGGATGACACGGCATTAATATCTTCGGTGATCTCGGGCATAAGGTCGCTTGCGTTTCTTGATACAAAAAGGCGTTTGCCGTTGCTTTCAAAGGAAAAATGATAGTAGAAAAGTCCGTTATCCGAGCTGCTGCAATGCTCACTTGGGAGAAAAGCGTATTCAAAAACGTCATAACCGTCGCGTGAAGGCTTTTTTTCTGTGCCGTATGCGCCGCGGCTCATTGTATCGTCATACCAGAATTCAATATTTACCGAGACCGCGCGCAAGCACTCGGGCAAAAGCAGCCGAAGTATCAGCCTGTCGCTGTAGGCAAATGCGGAAAAAAGCTCCGCGTACTCTTCAAGCGCGCTTTCTTTTTCAATTTTCGGGCGTGAGTTATCAGAATAATTCATATTTCACCGGATAATGTGGGCGGCAGACCGTTTATGCGGTCTGCCGTGTCGTTTATTTTTTGCTTTTTTTGAAATTTGCAGGCTCGATATGCCAGATGTTGCGCGCATATTCGCCGATGCTTCTGTCTGCGGCAAATACACCCGCGCTTGCGATATTCATAAGCGACATACCAAGCCACTTTTCACGGTTGGCATAGTCTGCTATAAGCTTATCGTGCGTTTTCTTGTAGGATTCAAAATCCGCAAGGCACATATACGGGTCGGAGATCGGCTGTGCGTATATGAGGTAGTTTCTCATATTTTCAAAGCTTATGCCGTTAAAGCCTGTAGCCATACGGTCTACAGCCGCCTTCAGTATCGGGCTCTTGTTATAGTAATCAAGAGAACGATATCCGCGCTTCCAGAGATCGTCAACCTCCTCGGTGGTAAGGCCGAAGATATAGATGTTATCTTTTCCCACAGCCTCGCTGATCTCAACGTTTGCGCCGTCAAGCGTGCCGAGTGTTACCGCGCCGTTTATCATAAGCTTCATATTGCCCGTACCGCTTGCTTCCTTGCCGGCAAGCGAGATCTGCTCGCTTATATCGGCTGCCGGGATAAGCTGTTCTGCAAGGCTTACGTTGTAATCTTCAAGGAATACGACTCTGATCTTTTCACGTATTTTCGGATTCTTTTCGATCTCCTGTCCGATCGAATATATAAGCTTGATGATATTCTTCGCCATATAGTAGCCGGGAGCCGCCTTCGCGCCGAAGATGAAGGTCTGCGGCGTGATATCAATATCGGGGTTTTCAAGAAGCTCGTTGTATATGCTGATTATCTTGATAGCGTTAAGAAGCTGACGCTTGTATTCGTGCATACGCTTTATCTGCACGTCGAATACAGAATCGGGGTCAAGCTTTATGCCTGTCTTTTCCTCGACCTTGATGGCAAATGCCGCCTTGTTTTCACGCTTTATTTTTTCAAGCTGCTCGTATACTGCCTTGTCGCCGTAGAACTTGGTGAAATCTGCAAGTCTTTCGGGCGATTTTCTGTAAGCGTCTGTTATGCACTCGTCAAGTAATGACGCAAGGCGCGGGTTAGAATAGCAAAGCCATCTGCGGTGAGCGATGCCGTTTGTTACGTTTGTGAACATACCCGGCTCGTGCTTATAAAAATCGTGGAATACGGTGTTTTTGAGTATCTCGGAATGGAGTCTTGAAACGCCGTTTACCGTATTTGAGCCGACAATACTCAGGTTCGCCATTCTTACCTGGGAAGCGGCGATTATCGACATTCTTGATATTCTGTCCCAGTCTCCGGTATAATTGTTCCAAAGATCTGCGCAGAAGCGTCTGTTGATCTCACATACGATCGTATGTATACGCGGAAGCTTTACTCTTAAAAGATCCTCCGGCCAAACCTCGAGTGCCTCGGGCATTACCGTATGGTTGGTATAGCTTACCGTTCTGCGAACCGTCTCCCACGCATCCTCCCACTTGTACGAGTAGGTGTCGATAAGCACGCGCATCATTTCGGGAATGACGAGCGCGGGGTGCGTGTCGTTAATGTGTATCGCTACCTTGTCCGCGAAATTGGCAAGCGTGCCGTATGCGGCAAGGTGGTCGTTTATTATGCTCTGTAAGGAAGCTGAAACAAGGAAATACTGCTGGCTGAGTCTTAAGAACTTGCCCTCAAGGTGGTTATCAGAAGGATAAAGCACCTTTGAGATTATATCCGCGTTGTTGCTGTCCTCCATAGCCTTTATGTACTGTCCCTGAGAGAAAAGCCCCATATCGAAGTTCTGCACCGGGCGCGCCTTGAACAGTCTTAAGGTATTTACCGCCGAAGAATCGGAGCCGGATATCATCATATCGTAAGGCACCGCCTGAAGCTCCTCGTAATCCTCGTAGATAACCTCAAGCTTGCCGTTGTTCCATTTTTCGTGTACGTGACCGCCGAATTTAACGGTAAACTTCTTATCCTGACGGGGTACGAGCCATACGTCGCCGTCGGGCATCCACACGTCGGGAAGCTCGATCTGCTCACCGTCTATTATTCTCTGCTTGAACAGTCCGTATTCGTAAAGAAGCGAAAAGCCTGTTGCGTGATAGTCAAGTGTGGTGAGCGAATCCATAAAGCAGGCGGCAAGTCTGCCGAGTCCGCCGTTGCCGAGTCCGGGGTCGGGCTCGCAGGAATATATCCTGTCTATATCAAAGCCAAGCTCGGATAATACCTCCGAATAAAGCTCGGCTACTCCGAGGTTTTTTAGGTTGTTCTTAAGCTGACGTCCCACAAGAAATTCCATACAGAGATAGTATAGCTTTTTCTTGTGAAGTGTCTTGAACTGTGTTTTGAATTCTGTTGCTTTTTTAGTAAGCTGATCCTTTACGCAAAGCGATACCGCCTTGTACATTTGCAGATCGCTTGCTTCCTCGGGGCTTGTTGCGTAATATCTCGAAAGCTTACTTGCTATCGCGTCACGCAGTTCGGTTTTTGCAGTTTTTTTGTTCACTTTTGTTCCAACTTTCCTTTGAGTATATATTGCTTAAAGATAATCGTACATTTCAAGGTACTTGAGTGCCCAAGAATTCCACGAAAAATCGGTGGTCATCGCGTTTGTGCGAAGGCTCCTCCACTGACGCTTGTTTTTATAAAGCTCAAGCGCGCGGCTTACAGCGTCGTACATATCGTGCGCGTTGTAGGTCTTGAAGGTAATACCGTTACCGGTCTTATCGGTGGGATTATACGGCTTTATCGTATCGTAAAGTCCGCCGGTTTCGCGTACTACCGGAACGGTGCCGTATCTTGAAGCGATCATCTGCGCAAGTCCGCAGGGCTCGCTCTTTGAGGGCATAAGGAATATGTCCGCGCCCGCGTATATCTGCTTTGCAAGCGTCTTGTTGAACGCAAGCTTTACGCCAACGCGGTCCGGGTATTTGTTTGCCACGTATGAGAAATAATCCTCAAGCTCTGTTTCGCCCGTACCCAAAAGCACGAACTGCATCTCCTTTGAGGTTATCATTTCTTCAAAAATACGCTTTACAAGGTCAAAGCCCTTGTGCGACGCAAGACGTGATATCATAGCGACTACAGGCACGTCCTTCTTTTCGGGAAGGGCGAAAAGCTTCTGAAGCTCTGTTTTGTCAACGCTCTTCTGAAGCTGATTTTCCGCGTTGAAGTGGCGTCTTAATTCCGGGTCGGTCTCGGGATTGTAGTTATCATAATCGATACCGTTTATGATACCTGTAATTTTGTCGCGGTTCATCGCGAGGATATAGTGAAGTCCGCTTGAATAATAATCGGTCTGTATCTCGTTTGCGTAATTCGGGCTTACCGTCGTAAGCTTGTCACAGCAAACTATCGCGCCCTTGGTAAGGTTGATGCAGCCGTCGTATTCGACGATATATCTGTCCCACGAATCAAGGCAGAATACGTCTGAGAGTATCTCAAAGCCGTATATTCCCTGATATTCGATATTGTGTATCGTGTATACCGCCTTCATTTTCGAATATTCCTCGAAATAGCGGTACTTGCGCTTGAGATATATCACGCAAAGCGCGCTTTGCCAATCGTGAGCGTGCAAAACGTCCGGGAAAAAGCTTATATGCGGCATCATTTCAAGCACAGCCTTGCAGAAGTAAGCGTATCTTTCGCCGTCATCAAAGCTTCCGTACATAGACGAGCGCTTGAAGTAATATTCGTTGTCTATAAAGTAGTAGGTGACGCCGTTTTTAACGCTTTCCCATACTCCGCAATACTGCTGACGCCAGGAAAGGTTTACGGTAAATTCGCAAACCTTTTTCATATTTGCTCTTTCGGCTTCCGAAATGCTCGTATACATCGGCATTACCACGCGTATATCGAGATCATCGCGTGCCGATTTAAGTGCCGCGGGAAGTGAGCCGAGCACGTCACCGAGTCCGCCGGTCGCCGCAAAGGGAGTCGCTTCGCTTCCTACGAATAATATTTTGTTTATCTTGTTTTCTGACATTTTTTAGTCCTTTCGCGCAGATTTATCAGATCATCTTTCCTTTTTCGATAAAGAAGGGTAAGCTTTCGTGTCCCGACAGGATCCTGTCGTCGCGTATAACCGTATTTTTGTCCGAGATCACGCAGTTAAGAAATACGTTTTCGCCAGTGACCGTATCCTGGAACAGGATGGAATTCTTGACGGTGGTGTTCTTTCCTATCTTAACGCCTCTGAAAAGAATTGAATTTTCAACGTTGCCCTCGATAACGCATCCGTCCGCGATAAGCGAATTGGTTACTGTGCAGCCCTCCGAATACTTTGTGGGCGCGGAGTTTCTGACCTTGGTGTAAACGGGGCGGTTCTTGTGTCCGAAAAGTTCATTTCTTATCTCGGGATTGTTAAGAAGCTCCATATTGTGAGCAAAGAACGAGGGAAGCGAGGTAAGGCTTCCGAAATAGCCGTCGTACTTATAGGTCCTGAAATTGCACTTGTTAAGGTTAGGTGCGATAACGTCGTGGTTGAAGCTCTTGTGAGCGTGCGCGATAGCGTCGTTTACGACGTTTTGTATATATCTTGTGTTCGCAACGAAGATATTAAGGTGAATGTCCTTTTTGCCGGACACGCCTCTCTTGGGGTAAGCCGCAAACTCAACGAGTCTTCCCGTTTCGTCCGAGGTCATAATAAGGTTCTTTTCAGCCTCAGCCTCTGTAAGCTCTACGGTCTTTACCGCAAAGGTAATGTCCGCGTTGTTCTTTACGTGATCGTTTATCATCTCGTTTAAGTCGATGTTGCAGATAACGTCGCAGTCGGAAAATACGATAACGTCCGAGGTAAAGCGCGAAAGAGAATAGTTTATGCTCATAAGAGCCTCAAGCCTTGAATTGTAAAGCGCGTTGCTTACGTTCGCAAACGAGGTGATATAAGGCGTGAGTATCTTTATACCGCCCGAACGGCGCGCGAGGTCCCAGTCCTTACCCGAGCCGATATGGTCGATAAGCGACTGATAATTATAGTGGGTTATAACGCTTACGTTGGTTATATCCGAGTTTACCATATTAGATAAGGCAAAATCTATAAGCCTGTACTTGCATCCGAAGGGGATACTTGCCATAGTACGCTTGCGCGTAAGCTCGGGAATACTTTTATCGTGAATGTTTGAAAAAATTATACCGCTTGCTGTTGCCATTTTTATATCCTCCTTTACTTCTGCTTTGCAAGAAAGGCTTCGTTTACCATTGAGCCTGCCGGGATGTTGTCCTGTGCATTTATCTCAAGGCCTCCGCCTATCAGCGTTATTTTGAATTTGCTTGGCTTCTGATTTGCGCCAAGGCTTACGTTTTCTTTGATAACCGTGTTGCTGTCAACTATCGAATAATTGATGCTTGCGCCCTCAAGCACCCTTGTGTCGCTCATTATTACCGAATCCTTGACTACGGCACCCGGCGCGACGTAAACACCGCCGAAAAGTACCGAATTGATGACCGTGCCGTATATCTCACAGCCCTCGCTTACCATTGAATTGGTAAGAGTTGCCCCCTTGCCGATATAGTGCGGAGGACGTGATTCGCTTCTTGAAAAGATCCTGCGCGTGCTGTCGTAAAGATTGAACACCGGCTCCTTGCCGAGCAGGTCCATATGCGCTTCCCAAAGGCTCGGGATCGTTCCGACGTCCTTCCAATAGCCCGAAAATTCGTACGCGTAAAGTGTGCGACCATCGTTAAGCATAGCGGGAATGATGTTCTTTCCGAAGTCGTTTGAGGATTCGGGATCAGCCTCATCTTTGATAAGATACTTTGAAAGCACCTCGCGGTTGAAGATATATATACCCATAGACGCCTTGGTGCTCTTGGGGTTTTCCGGCTTTTCCTCGAATTCGTAGATCTCGCCGTTATCATTGCAGTTCATTATACCGAAGCGGCTTGCCTGATCGAGCGGAACGTCAAGCACGGCGATCGTGCAGTCCGCGCCCTTTTCCTTGTGATAATCAAGCATTGCGCTGTAGTCCATCTTATAGATATGGTCACCGGACAGGATTATAACGTAATCGGGATCGTATCTTTCGATAAAGTTTAGGTTCTGATATATAGCGTTAGCCGTACCCTTATACCAATCTGCCGACTTGCTCTTCTGGTAAGGCGGCAGAACCATAACTCCGCCGAAGGTTCGGTCAAGGTCCCACGGCTGACCGTTGCCGATATACTCGTTGAGTACAAGTGGCTGATACTGTGTCAGCACGCCGACCGTGTCTATACCCGAATTGATGCAGTTTGAAAGGGTAAAGTCAATAATGCGGTACTTACCGCCGAAAGGTATAGCGGGCTTTGCGGTCTTTTCTGTCAGGGTAAAGAGTCTGCTACCCTGTCCGCCTGCCAAAAGCATGGCGATGCATTCTTTTTTCTTATACATTAAGATTATACCTCCGTGAAAATGTTTTTTATCTTTAGCCTTACGGCATATTTTTGTGTTTTTTTATAATGCTTATGATCTCTCTTCCGTACTTTTCCGCCTTCTTTTCCGAAATTCCCTTTACCTTGAGAAGCGAAAGCATATCGGTCGGCTTGTCTATCGCAAGCATATTGACCGTGAGATCGGTAAGTATGATGTACGGCGGAATGCCGAGCTTGTACGCCGTCTTGGTGCGCCAGCTTCTTATCTCTGCAACGATCGCTTCGTCGGCGCGAAGCGGTTTCGGTGCGGGGAAGCGGCCGATCTCGGGAGCCTTTTTTGCGCTTTCGCGCATATATAGCTCGGTTACCTTTATAAGCGGATATTCACCACGGGTGCGCTCAAGGAAGCCCTCGTTTATCATTTCCTCGATCATCGCCCGGACGGAAGCCTTGTCGTGAAGTCTGAAAGCTCCGAATTCAAAAAGCCTGTCATATCCGCGCGCGGCGAATTTTTCGGTACGCTTTCCTGCGAGGATATCGACTATCGCGGCCGCGCCGTATCTGCCGCCTGTCTTATATACAAGCCCGCCGATTATCAGCTTCATCGAATCAAGCGTGACCTTGCTGTTGCGCTTAAGGCAGGCAGAGCATTTGCCGCATCTGTCATCCTTATATTTTTCTCCGAAATAAGCGAGAATATTTGCCCTCACACATCCCTTGTCCTTGCAAAGGCTGTCCATTTGGGCAAGCTTTTCCTTGTTGATCTTACGTATCTTTTCGGCTTCCTCCGGGTCATCTTCGCTGTATTCGCCCGATATGTCGATAAGATATTCACCAAGCTTTACGTCCCTGTAGGAATAAAGTAAAACACATTCGGCATCCATTCCGTCGCGTCCGGCTCTGCCTGCCTCCTGGTAATATGCCTCTATGCTGAGCGGCATATTGTAGTGCAAAACAAAGGCTACGTTCGATTTGTCTATACCCATACCGAAGGCGTTTGTCGCAACGATAACACGGCATCTGTCGTAAATGAAATCGTCCTGCGCCCGGTTACGCTCGGCTTCGGATAGCCCTGCGTGATACTTTGCCGCGCTGATACCGTGGTACACGAGCCTTTCACACAGAAGATCGACGTTTTTGCGCGTTGCGCAGTACACGATACCTGCTTTATGCGGACGGCGTGTTATAAAATCGATTATGTAAGCTTCCTTGTCGGGCACGCTGTCTATACCGAAGTAAAGCTCAGGTCTGTCGTATCCGGTAGTAAAGCTCGCCGGATCGCGAAGCTCAAGAAGCTCGCGTATGTCCTCTTTTACCCTTACGGTCGCGGTAGCAGTGAACGCCGCGACTACAGGTCTGCGTTTAAGGGATGCAACAAAATCCTTTATTCCGAGATAGCTCCGTCTGAAATCGTGCCCCCATTGTGAAACGCAGTGCGCCTCGTCAATAGCGACAAGAGAAATGTCCGCCTTTTGCGCAAAGCCTAAAAACTGCGGCGATTCAAGTCTTTCGGGCGCTACGTATATGATCTTGTATTCCCCTCTTGAAGCGTTTGCCATGGCAAGCGAGCATTGCTTGGCACTCAGTGTGCTGTTTATATACGCCGCACGCACGCCTGACGCGCAAAGCGACGCGACCTGGTCGCGCATAAGCGATATAAGAGGAGATACTACTATCGTGATTCCCCCAAGCATAAGTGCCGGAAGCTGATAGCATATCGATTTACCCGAGCCTGTCGGCATAACCGCAAGCACGTCTTTTTGAGAAAGGATCGCTTCGACCACTTCCCTTTGTCCCGGGCGAAAGCTATCGTAGCCGAAAAAGCTTTTAAGCGCCTTTAAGGTGCCGTTATCCTTTTTTACCTCATACTCTTCAGACATCTTTTTCTCCACGGCTTTTGCGCAAGCCCGAAATTGATACTACTTCAATTTATATTATATAACATTAAATCCCGAAAGTAAAGGGTTATTTAAAAATTACCATAATTAACAAGTCGATTTTGGGCGTTTTTTCTGCCCAAAACGGTCATTTGTCACAAAAAATACTAAGCGTTTTTGTGCAACAGGGCATATTTGAGCCGCGTTGCCTCGCCGCCTCTGATATGGCGCTCGGATTTGTTTTGTTCAAGAGTTTTTTTGACCGATAAAAAAAGCGGTGCGTCTATATGCAAAAGTCTTTCGGTAACGTCCTTATGTACCGTGGATTTTGATATGCCGAAGATGCTTGCCGCCTGTCTTACGGTAGATTCATTTTCGACAATATAGCGTGCAAGTGTCAGCACGCGGCTTGATATATGCTCCTTCAAAAGCATTCACCCCCATATATTTTAAGCGGTAATCCGTCTTACAATATATGGGGAAAGGCGGGAAACTATGTTTGAAATGTGGGGGAGTGGACTGATTTTGTTAGTGTAAATTGTTTGTTGCCCTTCCGGGGGAGTTACTTTCATCACGCGATGAAAGTAACCAAATGACGCTAACAGAACCTGCGGTTCTGTGGAAAACCTTATGCGGTTTCCCCTTGGATATCCCTTTCC
>JAFQPF010000124.1 GCA_017411885.1 Clostridia bacterium | reverse complement strand
CTCACAGGCAGAGCATGCGAAATGGTAGGCTTCGGCGATATGAAGCAGTACCTCGAAGGCATGACCGCCCTTGCTATTTCGGTCGACGATCCCATCGCACCTGCGAAGATCCTCAAGGAATATGCCGAAAAGGTAGAATCCTTTGAAATCAAGGCAGGATTTATCGACGGCGGCGTTATCGACGCAAATGCCGTTAACGAGCTCGCAAGCATTCCTGCAAAGGAAGTGCTCATCGCGAAGATGCTCGGAAGCTTGCAGTCCCCCATCAGCGGACTTGCAGTTGCACTTCAGGCTGTTGTGGACAAGTCCGGCGAGGCTACCGCGTAAGCTTGTGTGCTTAGGGGGATGAAGGCAACCTGCCCCGATAAAAGGTGCCGAAAATAATTTTAACAAATTTTTATTTACACGGAGGATTATTAAAATGGCTACAGAAAAGTCTATGGCTATCCTTGAAGAAATCAAGGCTCTTACAATTCTTGAACTCGCAGATCTCGTAAAGGCAATCGAAGAAGAATTCGGCGTATCCGCAGCTCCTGTTGCAGTAGCAGCAGTTGGCGGTGCAGCAGCAGGCGCTCCTGCAGCAGAAGAAAAGTCTGAATTCGACGTAGTTCTTAAGTCCGGCGGAGCTAACAAGCTCGCAGTTATCAAGGTAGTACGTGAAATCACAGGTCTTGGTCTTAAGGACGCTAAGGACCTCGTTGAAGGTGCTCCCAAGGCAATCAAGGAAGGCGTTAGCAAGGACGATGCTGAAGCAGTTAAGAAGCAGCTCGAAGAAGCAGGCGCTGAGGTTGAAGTTAAGTAATTTAGCTTACAAACATACGAAAAGTCCCGCACCATCCGGTGCGGGATTTTTTTGTTATTCGTAATTTTCAACGGGAAAATCTGATTTACTTATAATCGAAGGAGTGAAGTCGTAATTGTAGTTCATAATGTCATCTTCTGTAAATGACATAAAGAGTATCTCGCGTGCACTGCCGATTCCGCAACGCTCCCTGTCGTAGGTGAGATATATCTTTCCGTTGTAAAAATCAACGTCAGGATATGATAAATTGTCTCTTTCGTCGATATGACGCTTGTATTTCCAATTTGCGCCGTCGTCCTCTGAAAGATATACGCACATATTGCAGCGTGACTTTGAGCTGTCGTTATTTACAAGAAGTATCCGTCCGCTTGGCGTGCGTGCAACGAAAATCCTCGTGTCCGGACTTTCAATGTTGGTAAATTTTGCATCAGTCCAGCTTATACCTTTGTCAAATGAATAGCTCTCGACAAGCTTTTTTGCTGATGAGCGTGCAAGCATACGGATACTGCCGTCAAGCCTTTCGTATGCCATTGCTTCGTCAAAATGAGTCGCAAGCTTTTTAGCACCGTAATAATGCGTGTAGGTTTTTCCCTTGTCATAGGATATACTGTAGCCGTAGCGATCATGATCCTGATCGTAATTGAAGTTTATCCATTCGCCACTTGAAAGAACTGTGGGCTTGCATCTCAAAAATCCGATGTCGAGGTAACGGGGAGTGCCGAAAACGATATTATCATCATCCGGCTCATCGCATATCATACACCATTCGGCGTGAGTAAAATCGGTAAAATCATATCCGTCAATACGAATGCCGGGCTTGGATGCGGTAAAAGACGGTTCTTTGCCACTTCCAGGCGTTACGTTGTTCTGCACCCAGAATACGTAAAGCTTTCCATCAGGGCTTGTCCACAGCTGTATATCAAGCACGTGGATAAGCTTTTCTTTGTTGCTGGGCATAACACAAATCGGCTTTGACCAGCTTTTGCCGTCATCGTCGCTGTATACGATAACGTTATAATTTTCCATATGCGGCTCTCTCCAGCCTCCGGCGTACCATCCTGCAAAAATTCTTCCTTTAGGTGTGATAGCAATAGTAGGGCAACCTTGAAATTCTCTTATTTTTTCATCGTATTTTTCGTCGCCGGGATACATCAGTATATCGCAAGCGTAATTCTTGGCATTATTGTTCATTCTGTTCTCCTTGATTGATAGTCTGAAAATGATTTGATAAATACTGAAAATGCGAAATCTCGATTATGTAAATTATAAATGAACAGAAGATTTAAGTCAATAGGTATATTGACTTTCTCAGTTAATCTGACAAATTTCGTGTGTTTAGTCAAGTATAATGTGAAAAAGAAAAATAAGGAAGGGGACAAAAATGAATACACACGAAAAACTCAGATTTGAATATGCCGGTAATATAATGACGGCGTATATAAGCGATGACATCGACCATCACCGAGCCAAAGGATTACGAGAGGAGATAGACGCACGACTTTACGCTGACAGGCCCGAGCATTTTAAGCTTGATATGTCGGGAGTGTCCTTTATGGACAGCTCGGGACTCGGTCTCATTTTAGGCAGATTTACCCTTTGCCGCGAGCTTGGAATAGATTTTGTGCTCACCGATCCGTCACGAGAGGTTGAGAAAATCCTTGATCTTGCGGGAACAAGCAGACTTATACGCATAGAGAAGAGTGAAAATAAGAAGAAAGTATAAAAGAAGGTGAAAAACAATGAAGCGAACAAAAATAAATGAAATGAAGGTAATATTTGATTCCAAAAGCGAGAACGAGGCTCTTGCAAGATACATATGCGCCGCGTTCTGTGCAGTCTTTGATCCGACTGTCGAAGCACTCGCAGACGTGAAGTGTACCGTCTCCGAGGCGGTTACAAACTGCGTCGTACATGCCTATAAGGATACTGTCGGGAAAATATATATGACGCTTAAGGCTTACAATGACGCAAGTGTGAGCATAAGCATCCGTGATAAGGGCTGCGGAATAGAGGACACAAAGCAAGCGCGTGAGCCGTTATTTACTACCGACCTTGCGGGAGAGAGAAGCGGAATGGGATTTCCTATAATGGAAAGCCTGTCCGAGCGCTTTTCGCTTAAGTCAAAGCCGGGCGTCGGAACACAGGTGAGTATGAGCTTTAAGCTTGATAAAAATACCAAGGGGTAAATATGGCAGAGGAAAGATTTTCCGATAACGCGGAGCTGTTAAGACTTGCCGCAGAGGGAGATACCGCCGCGCTTGAAAGGCTTATGGAAAATAACCTTGGATTGGTAAGGAATATAGCCGTAAGATTTATGGGCAGAGGTGTTGAAAAGGAAGACCTTATACAGATCGGCTCGGTTGGTATGCTAAAGGCAATAAGAAGCTTTGATCCAAGCTATAACACCGCGTTTTCAACCTACGCCGTTCCGCTTATAATCGGCGAAATACGCAGATATCTACGTGACGACGGTATAATCCACGTAGGCAGAAAAACTCGCAGACTCGGTGCACAGATACTCCGTGTCAGAGAGGAGTATATAGCTAAAAACGGCTGTGAGCCGGGCATTGATGAGCTGGCGGATCTGTGCGGAGTGGAAAGGGAAGAGCTTATATACGCTCTTGACGCCGCAAATCCTGTCGCATCCTTAAGCGAAACGCTTGGAGAGGGCGGACTTACGCTTGAAACCACGATCGCAGATAATGAAGACGAGATACACGCGCTGACCGAAAGAATATCGCTTGCAAGCGCGCTCGATTCTCTGCCCGAGCAGTGGAGAAAAATAATATATCTTCGCTATTTCAAAAACCTCACACAGCAGCAGTGCGCGGGTATAATGGGACTTACTCAGGTGAAAATATCAAGAGAAGAAAAAAAGATACTTGCAAGCTTGAAGGAAATGCTCAAATAAAGGTTATGTATATTGACATCCGTGCGTAAATTATGGTAAAATAACTGTAATATCGGCTCGGAATCAATAATTGTATATTTATAAGCCGGTGGAGTGAAAATTCACCGGCTTTCTTATCTTTAACTAATCGAAAGTGAGGTCAGAGCTAAATGAAAGTTGTTCTTGACGCTTTGAGTAAAATATTTCCGCCAAGAGGAAAAAAGGGAAAAGCGGTGACCGCCGTTAATAATTTTTCCTTTGAAATTCCCGACGGTAAGCTCGTGGGGCTTTTAGGCCCGTCCGGATGCGGAAAAAGTACGCTTCTTAATCTTATCTGCGGTCTGTATAAGCCAACAGAGGGAAAAATTCTGTTCGGTGAGGATGACGTAAGCGAGCTTGCCCCCGAAAAGCGCGGAGTTGGTATGGTATTTCAAAGCTACGCGCTCTATCCTCACTTAAACGTGATGCAAAATATAATCTTTCCGCTTGAAAACCTTAAGGGAAAGGACAAGCTTACGCGTGAAGAAATGAAAAAACGCGCTTGCGAGGTGGCAAAGCTTGTGCAGATAGAAGAGCTTATGGACAGACGCCCAAATGAGCTTTCGGGCGGTCAGCAGCAGCGAGTCGCTATTGCCCGTGCGCTTGTAAAAATGCCGCGCGTGCTTTTGCTTGACGAGCCGCTTTCCAACCTTGATGCAAGGCTCAGGCTCCAGACGCGTGAGGAAATACGCCGTATCCAGCGCGAAACGGGCATAACAACGGTCTTTGTAACCCACGACCAGGAGGAGGCTATGAGCATCTGCGACCTTATCGTCGTAATGAAGGAGGGAATCCTTCAGCAGATCGGAAAGCCGCAGGAGGTCTATGACGATCCGGAAAACCTTTTCGTAGCAAAATTTTTGGGTACTCCGCCGATAAGCGTCTTTGACGGTGAGATCAGAAGCGGTAAGCTTTATGTAGGAAACGACGAAGTGCTGTCCCCGTTAGATCTTCCCGATAAAAAGGTTTATGT
>JAFQPF010000123.1 GCA_017411885.1 Clostridia bacterium | reverse complement strand
TCCATAGTTGGCTATTGTGTTGAATTTCGGGTAGGCCCGATTTCCGAGGCTAATTCAATTTACTATGGAATTAATGATAGGAGATTTATTATGAAAGTGGTTTGTTTGATTTTGGCTTTACTGATTGGTGTTGGTGTTATTTTCCTGGGCGTGGATCTTGTGTTGAAAGCAAATAGCGAAACGGTGTCTTGTAATTTAATGGCAGGATACGATGTTGGTTCTGCTTCCTTTGGGGCTGATTTCTATTCATATATGTATGACGCTTCTGATAATATTGTTTCCGAGCTAAATGATATTATATATGGAACCGGCAAAATAGTTACTGCCCAGAATAATGTTATCAAAGGAATGTATAAGATCGGTGGCAATATTGTAATAGTTGTTGGTCTTTCTATAATTGCAACATCTGCGTTGTCTCTTGCAAAGATTGAATTCAAATAGAAAACCGATGTACAGTAATAATCAAATTTGAGTTAATACTGTTGATATCTGTTTAAATCTTTAGAATTTATGAGGTGTAACAAATGAAGAGAGTATTAGTGTTTTTATTGGCGTTTGTTTTATTATTTTCCTTGTTCTCTTGCGGCAATTCATTGGGTAAAGCTTGCGGTAAAGCTAACGATTACATCAGAAAATTGAATATGGATAATTACCAAGGCTGCCGTTTTAAGGGAGAGTATTACGATGAGTCCGAAGACGGTTATCCTTCGTCTAATTATTTGGTCATTATACAAGTCCCCTTTAGTGACGAAATTAAAAATAGTAAATACGGGCAATCAATAATCAACTCGACTATGAAGATGGCAGCACCTGTTGCTGATGAAGTGAGTTCTAAACTTGTTAAGATATTTGAAGGTACTGATGTTACTGTCGTTGTAGTTCTTCAAGATGATTCCGGATATTCGCATTACGCTCTGGTTAATGGTGAAGAGTATAAGTTTGAGTGATATTGTATCTATATTTATAGGGTTGTAATTCAAAAGAGCCTTTAATTCACTTATCGGTAATTAAAGGCTCTTTTTTTTGTTGATTCGAAACTTGGTGTTTATTTCATTGAATCCGCTTCGATGTATTCGGAGATCTCCTTTTGGGAGAGGTGGGCGGTGATGAGGGCGAGGAGCTGTTCCTTGCTTTCTACCTCGGCGACCTTTACGAGACGCTTGATGCGGTAGAAGATGACATTTTCGGAGATGAAAAGCCCATTTGCCATCTTTGAATACGGAACCTTGTTGAGCATTCCGCTGATTATCTGCAGGTCAAGCTTGTCGCAGGAGGTGAGCATTCTTTCGAGCGAGAGGATCCTTTTGCTTGCCTCGTCGTTATAAAAACCGAGTATTTTTTCTGTGGTTGCGGGAATATATCTGCGCTCTGCATATACTGCGGGGTGCATATTGTCGGTCGAGCGGCGTATGAACAGAGTTGACGGAACCTTTGCGGTCATATTTATATTCGTATCCGATTTGTGCAGATAGCTGTATGCGAACAGCGCCTGCTTGCCGAGCTCTCCGTGGTCAACGGATATCGTTGTAAGCGTCGGCTCGCCCATTTGGGATATCAGATAGTCGCCGAATGAGGTGACGAAGATATCCTCGGGCACACGCTTACCGATCTCACTCAGCTTATTTATAAGTGAGCGAGCAACGATATCATTTGCGCAGATGAAGGAATCGTATTTGTCAAGATTCGGCAGCATATAGTTAAAGCACTCGTCAAGCCCGTTCTTGTTATAGTATATATCCTTTGCGAGCGCGCTTTCGCGTGAGTAGCTCAAGCCCTGAAGATTTTTAAAATATTCGTACTTTATCATATCCGTGGACGATTTCGGATTGATGCCGTAAAGTGCTGTGCTGTTCCTTCCGCAGGCGGAGAGGTATTCAACTATCCTGCGCATACCGTCGGTATAGTCAACCATTACGCAGGAGGAGTTGTTTGCTATCTGCGGGTTTTGGTGATTGACGAGAAGCATATGAACGTTATGCTTGAAGAGTATGGCGCCGAGCTTTTCCGAATGCTCGAGCGAGGTGGTTAAAACAAGGAGAACTCGCTTTGTTTCGCCCTTGAAATATTCGTCGATATCGGAGCTGAAGATGCTGTCTCCGTCAAGCAGTACAACGTTGTATTTCTTTTTAGCGGCTTCGTCGCAGATAGAACGGTGAGTCTGAGAGAGCCATATAGACTCCTTGTACTCGGGATCAATATAAACGTATATTTTCATAAGCACCTCCGTCAAGATTATAGTATCATTTTGAGCATTGCTTGTCAAGGTGCGCCTCTCTTAAAAAATCGCTGTAATTTTTACCCCCAATTTAGTGTTGACACCTTATGTGTCAACTGATAAAATAGTATCGTAAATAACTATGCTAATGCGTATCAAATAAGTAAAGGAGAATCACCATGGCTTTTGGCAACGGCATTATTGCTGAAAGGGAAAAGATAGTTATCCCTACTTATCCCGAATCCCCCTGCGAAGAGCTTCCTATGTTTGCGGAAAACCGCGTGCATCAGCGCTCTACAGGTAATCCTTACCCCAACAAGGTCGTTATTAAGACCAGACAGAAGCAGAAGATAGACAAGGAGTACGAGGCTATCCGCCTTGAGAACGAGTACCTTGAGCTTATCATTCTTCCCGAGATAGGCGGACGCATCTTCTCCGCAAAGGACAAGCGTACCGGTTACGATTTCTTCTACCGTCAGCACGTTATCAAGCCCGCGCTCATCGGTGCTCTCGGCTCATGGATCTCCGGTGGTATAGAGTTTAACTGGCCCTACCATCACCGCCCCTCAACCTTTATGCCTGTTGACAGCGAGATCGTCAAGGATGGCGACGGCTACACCGTATGGCTCTCTGAGCACGATCCCATCGACCGTATGAAGGGTATGGTCGGTATCCACCTTGAACCGGGCAAAGCTTATTTTGAGACCAGAATGAAGGTGTCAAACCGCACCTCTATGCGTCACTCCTTCCTTTGGTGGGAGAATACCGCCGTTCCCGTTAATCCCGAGTATGAGATCTTCTTCCCGCCGGATGTTGATTACGTTAACTTCCACTACAGAAGAAGCCATACCACCTACCCTATCGCGAGCGGAATGTTTAACGGCTACCGCTATGCCGATGAGGGCGTAGATATCAGAAAGCACTTTAACACCAAGTTCTCCACCTCTTACTTCTCCGCTGATTCCGATTATGATTTCTTCGGCGGATACGATAACGGCAAGAAGTGCGGTGTTGTCCACGTTTCCGACCACCACACCTCCACCGGTAAGAAGATGTTCACTTGGGCATATAATCAGCTCTCCCAGTCCTGGGAAAGGGCTCTTACCGATACCGACGGTGC
>JAFQPF010000122.1 GCA_017411885.1 Clostridia bacterium | reverse complement strand
GTATGGATTCGGGGGAATACACGTGCGCAGGCTTTGTCGCGGCGATTACCGTAAATGTAAGAAGTGCTGCGAAAACCAATATAAATGCGGCAAGCTTTTTCATAAGCGTATCCTTTCGGGGTCTGTTTTTTTACAGTTTAGCACACAGACGCATTCAAGTCAATCGTTTTCACGTATAAAAAACCGATTTGTTAACCTTGCATAAGCAAGCAAAAATTTCTTGGACATTTTAACAATATGAAAACTTTATTATTTTTCACTTTATTCCTTGATTAAACAAAAAAAGTAATGTATAATTAAATAAGGTTGATAACTTTGACTCCTTTAATGAGTAATTTTACAATACAAGCTTGATTGGGGCGCATATAATGGCACATATTTTCGCATCAATAAAGGAATCGCTCACGTCGGTCTTACCGATAGCGATCATCGTACTTATACTGTCGGTATCCTGCGTATCGCTTGACGCAGGTGTTCTTGTGCTGTTTTTGTTCGGTACGATACTTTTGATTCTCGGAATGAGCTTCTTCTCGGTAGGCTCGGGCATATCAATGGAGCCTCTTGGTGACGGTATCGGTAAATTTATAAACAAGAACAACAAATTTATACTCCCTCTCATCATCTGCTTTATTCTCGGATTCGTGATAACCGTTTCCGAGCCCGATCTGACCGTGCTTGCAGAGCAGGTGCCGACTATTCCAAACGCGATGCTTATTATGTGCGTGGGCGTCGGTGTCGGTGTTTTTCTTTCCATCACGCTTATACGAAGCAAAAAAGAGATCCCCTTAAGGGGCTTGCTTTTAATATTCTACCTGCTTATCATTGCGCTTTCCTTCTTCGCACCGACAGAGTTTGTGCCGACAGCCTTCGACTCTGGCGGAGTTACCACAGGCCCTATCACCGTGCCCTTCATTATGGCGATGGGTGCCGGCTTTGCGGCAGGAAAAAAGGGTAAAAACGCAAGCGAGCACAGCTTCGGTCTTGTTGCTCTTTGCAGTATCGGCCCGATTTTATCGGTGCTTTTGCTCAGCATCTTCTTTAAGCCCTCTCCGGCCACGTCAAGCTATGAGATACCAAGCGTATTTACTACGACAGAGGCGTTCAGGCAGTTTGCGCTCGCATTGCCGAAATACGCAGAAGAGGTTGCGCTCGCATTCGTGCCGATCGTTGTAGTGTTTATCATCTATCAGCTTATATCAAGAAAGCTTCACAAGCACACTCTTATCAAAATGTCGGTGGGCTTTGTGTATACCTATTTAGGTCTCGTTTTGTTCTTAACCGGCGCAAACGTGGGCTTTATGCCGGCAGGCAGACTTATCGGCGCAAAGATCGCAGGCAGTCAGATCAGCTATATGCTGATACCGATCGGTATGCTTATGGGCTACTTTGTAGTATCCGCCGAGCCTGCGGTGCATTCACTTAAAAGACAGGTCAGCGAGATAACCAAGGGCGGTATATCGCAGAAATCTGTCGCTATGGCTCTTTCTATAGGTGTTTCGGTTTCGGTCGGTATATCAATGCTCAGAGTTTTGACCGGCATACCGATACTTCCCTTTCTGATCTTCGGTTACGCCACCTCGCTTATCATAAGCTATTTCGTGCCGAGCATATATACAGGCATCGCCTTTGACTCGGGTGGAGTTGCAAGCGGTCCGATGACCTCGACCTTTATGCTCCCCTTTGCTATGGGTGCCTGCGAGGCTATCGGCGGAAACGTGATGACCGATGCTTTCGGCATCGTTGCAATGATCGCAATGACGCCCCTTATTACCATTCAGTTTCTCGGGCTTTACGAGCGCAGAGCGCATATGCGCAGGATCAAAAAGCTTAATACCGAGCTAAGTATGGTAAAGGACGATATCGTATTCTTTGATACGGAGGGCGCGTAAATGAACAAAAGACTTATGGTGCTTTTGTCGATAGTAGAGCGCGACAAGGGCAAAAAGCTTATAAATTACCTTGAAGGTATGAACATCCGCCTGAATCTTCAATGCGTCGGCTACGGAACAGCTCCTACCGAAATGATGGATATATTCGGGCTCGGAACAAAGGACAAGGATATAGTCATAAGTATAGGCGCCGAAGGCTCGGTCAAGGATATGATGGCAAACTTCGGAGAGGCTTTTGAAAGCCACGCCAAATACGGCGGACTTATGATCGTGCTTAAAAGCTCTGCCGCAAGCAGGATAATGACCGAGCTTTTACACCGCACAGGCAACTTGAGCATTGAGAAAGGAAACGGTTCAATGAAAAACGAGCATCATAACAATCTGATCTTAATATCGGTCAACGAGGGTTATTCGGACAGCGTAATGCAGGTCGCAAAAAAAGCGGGTGCTACCGGCGGAACGGTCATCAAGGGCAGACTCGCCGATACCGAAATGTTTGAGCAGATATCAGACTCACAGGTTGACGGCGACAGAGAGATACTTTGCATACTCGCGCCGCTTAACACGAGCAAGCAGATAATGGAGGACGTAAACAGAGAATACGGCACAACGTCCAAGGCAAACACCCAGATATTGGCGATACCTACAGAAAAGGCATACAAGATATAAAGAAAAAGCGAGGTGAAATTCACCTCGCTTTTGTGTTTATCAGAGATTATAATATTTTTCAAATTCTGCGGGATGCGGAATAGATGCAAGCTGGCGTACCTCTTCACGCTTTGTGGCAATGAAGTTTTTGATAAGCTCTATCGGGAAAACTCCGCCCGCTGTAAGATAATCATTGTCTGCTTCAAGTGCGTCAAGCGCTTCACCAAGAGAGGTAGGCAGATGCTTGAGCTTCGCCTTTTCCTCTTCGGGAAG
>JAFQPF010000121.1 GCA_017411885.1 Clostridia bacterium | reverse complement strand
TATACATTGCGTCTGACGTCGGTTTTGTTTTCAATTTCACCTCGGTACTGCTGATGGTGCTTATAAATATAATCGTAATATCGGTTTCTGTCTTCTTGCCGATGAAAAATATGTCAATGAAGACACCTCTTTCTCTTATATCCGCCGCAGATAACTCAAACCTTGTTACCTCCCCCCTGCGCTCGTTCAGACTTACAAAATCCGCCGGACGTAAGCTTCCGGGTTTTATAAGAATGTTCCCGGACGGGCTTGAGCTTTTCGGGCTCTGGAGATTCAGAAAATACGTGCTAAAAACGCTTATGATCGCCGTAGCTTTTTGCTCGGTATTCGTTGCAGGTATATACATTTCCGAAATATATTCAACCTCTCGCGATACGATCGAGCCCGAGTTTTCAATCGAATTCTTCGGAGAATATTCGTGTAATGAGCAAACAGCAAGCGAAATTCTCGCGCTTAGTGATAAATTCACAGGAATAAGACGCACACTTGAAAAGCCCGCGCTGTACGTATACAGCCACGTGCTTGTTAATGCGGACGATGCCCGACCTATGGCTAATCTCGTTGTAAATAACAAGACTCCGCGCGATCCCGTGGGTCTGAAATTCACCGGCGATTATCTCGCCGCAAACGCCTTTGCGTATACCGCCGCCGACAAGACAGTTATCGACGATCTTGTAAACGGTGCGATCAAGCACAACATTGTCGGCGATCCGTACAAGGTCCTTGAGGATGACAAATACGTAATAGTCACAAATTACTTAAGCAACAACGAAAAATTCGACTTTGAACCCGGCGATAAAATACTGATAGCTTCTTGCATTGCACGTCCACGTCCGGTTGATATGTATGCTCAGGGCAACGACAGGATCAAGGAAGAGCTTGAGTATTATACTTTTGAATATAACGAGTATGAAATATGCGCCGTAACTGACGGCTTTGCTACCTACAATACCGCTCCGATATTTATGTCAAACGCGGCTTATGAAAGAAGCGCAAAGGAGCCCGCGTATTATTACAATGCCGACCTGTTTGTTGATTATAGCGCGACAGGCGAAGAGATCGAAGCTATCTATGCGGATCTACGCGAGCTTGCGGCATATTATTCCGGAAATATGCAGGTGGTAAAGAATGCAAGTATAAGCGAGCATAGAATTACGGTTCAGAAAAATGCTTATGCTATGATCCTTGCGGTATCGATACTCATAATGTTTATTTCACCGATTCTTTGGTTCTTCTCGCAGACTCTCTTTATCGCAAAGCGTGAGCACGAATACGATATACTTATATGGTTCGGTTCAAAGCGATCTGATATCGGCAGATCATCAAAGGTCACCGCGATCGTATTATCGCTAATATCGACTGTATTCTGCTCGGTAATGAGCTTTATACTCGTCTTTGCTATATTTAAAGTAACTAACAACGTGCTTCCGTACTTTAATAAAACAAACGCGTTCTACGAATTTAATATGTCAACGCTCGGACTTACACTTGGAATTCTTGTTTCAGTAGTTTGCGCTACGCTTTCAAGCATATTGCCGGTTAAGGGATATCTTAAGCGTCTGCACGAAAAGGAAAATAGCGAAGAATACGTAGATCTCGGTGACGAATAAAGGAGAATAACAATGCCTATAGTTCTTACAACAGAAAGCCTTATAAAGCAATACAAGCAGTACGATACGGTTGTAACTGCGGTAAACAGAGCAAGCATCCGTGTATATCAGGGTGAATTTATCGCAATTGTCGGCTCGTCCGGCTCGGGAAAATCTACCTTCTTACATATCTGCGCAGGACTTGACCGTCCTAACAGCGGAAAGGTAACTATCCGCGGTCACGATATCACAAAAATGAGTCCCGATGAGCTTGGAGAATTCCGCGGACTTTATTGCGGTATGATCTTCCAGAAGCATAACCTTATCCCGCAGTTTACAGCACTTGAAAACATACTTATCCCCACAGTTATGTGTGAAAAGCCCGACTATGACCACAGAGAAGCTCTCGGAAAGCTAATCGAAACGCTTAAGCTCGGCGACAGACTTCACCATCTGCCAAGCGAGCTTTCGGGCGGTCAGCAGCAAAGAGTTGCTATAGCGCGTGCACTTATAAACCGTCCGCAGGTTATCTTTGCCGACGAGCCCACGGGTAACCTTGACCGCGCAAATGCCGATGAGGTACTTGAGCTTTTGCTCGAAACAAAAAAGGTCTTCAATCAGACCCTTATTATGGTAACACACGACCAGAAGATAGCAGACCGCGCCGACCGAGTATTCAGGATGGATAACGGAGAGCTCGAGCTTGAACGCGACTACAAATACGAGCATTTAAGACCACTTGATTATTGATTTTCGAGGTGTTTATGAAAAAAGCTTCGACATTATTGCTGATAATTGCAATCTTCGCATTAACTGCAATTTCACTGAATGCAGCAGAAATTGCTTCCGGTACATGCGGTGTTGATCTCTCGTGGACGCTTAATGATGCAGGAACGCTAATCATAAGCGGCACGGGTGCGATGGATAACGATTGGCCATCTAACTACGATCTCGTACCGTGGAAACAGCATCGAAGCCGCATTGTTAATGTAATCGTCGAAGATGGCGTTACTACCATAGGAGACGGTGCGTTTTCTAATTGCTTGAATTTAAAAAGCATAACATTACCGGAGGGTATAACCTATTTAGGCTCACATTCTTTACAGTATTGCAGTCAGCTTACAGACATACAACTTCCGAAAAGCCTTGTATATATCGGTAAAATGGCATTATATCATACGTCATTATCAGAAATTGTTGTCCCGGATAACGCTTCATTGGAAATGCAATCCGTTTCGTATATTCCTACTCTCAAAAATGTACATTTAGGCAAGGAAACATATCTTATCGATTATTTTAACTTTGTTGATCTTCCGATGCTTGAGAAAATAACCGTTGATGCCCAAAACCCCTATTACGAGTCGGATGAGTATGGAGTTTTGTATCTTAAGGGTAAGAAAACATTGCTTAAATATCCAATGAACTCTCCTCTCGAAGCATACGTTATTCCCGATACGGTAAACACAATAAGCAGCAATGCATTTTCCCATGCAAACAATATCAAAAAGGTAACTATTCCAAGCAGTGTTGTTAAACTTGAGGATGGAGCATTCGGTTATTGCAGGAAAATTTCAGATATTAGAATTCCCGATTCGGTCACGTATATAGGGTCAAGCGCTTTCTCCGGAATGGATGGCATAACAAGCATTATAATACCTGATAGCGTTAAAACGCTACGCTCGGCTTTTACATTGTGCAGGAATCTCAAAACGGTTAAAATAGGCTCAGGCGTTGAAACAATGGATATTGCTCCGTTTATGTACTGCGAAAGTCTTGAACGAATAAGCGTTCATCCGGACAATCAAAGCTTTTCAAGCGATGAATACGGTGCGCTTTTTAACAAAAACAAAACGGTTATGATTGCATATCCGCCTGAGAACAAATCAAGTAAATACGTGATTCCAAGCACAGTAAAAACAATAGAAAATCAAGCATTCCGATCAGCTAAGCACTTAAATGAAATAATTATACCAAACAGCGTGACAATAATTCATAACGGAGCTTTTTTTGAATGCCAAGGCTTGGAAAGCATCATTCTCGGAAGAAACGTCAATTTTATCGACAGCTTTGCATTTTATGACTGCAACTCAATCAAGAATATCTATTATTATCTAAACAAAGAAAGCTTTGGGGAAATAATAATACTACACGGCAACGATTATATATTTAATGCAAATTTAATAACTGATTTTACATCCTTGCCCGGTGATACAGACGGAAACGGTGAATTCAATCTTGATGATATTGTGTATACGTACAGATTTTTTGCCGGTATAATGGAAAAATTTGATACCTATAAATAATCTAACAGATAAAAATGCGATGCCAACCGGCATCGCATTTTTATTATCTTATTTCGTTTAGCTTTGCAAAGGAATCCTTGAGT
>JAFQPF010000120.1 GCA_017411885.1 Clostridia bacterium | reverse complement strand
TCCGTTTTGCTTAACTGTCAAATCGGGTGCTTACTCGGACGCAAACGAGGGATATAAAAAGCTATTTATTGAAAGTGGCGGTGCCGACAGTCCGCGAGAAATAGTTTTGCGTAAGACAAGCGACGGAAAGTGGTACTTGTGGGATCAGTTTCTGCTTGTCGGTGTGCGTAAGCCCAAGAGTGAAGACCCGTGGGCATAAAGATCAGAGTATTGGCAACGGTTATGGTATTTACAATGCTGCTTGGACTGTTTGGATGCGACAGTAATACAAAAAAAGACGTCACGTCGGTAGAGACAATGACACTTACGTTGAGCACAATGCGCGGCAGCTATGTGTACAAATTCGAGCTTGAGGGGGACGTGACCGAGCTTCGGCGTTATCGGGAGATATATTTGAATAAGGAAAACAAGCTTGCACTTGAAGGAAGCGTGCCCTGCACTGCGCAGGTGATGATCGAGCTTATGAACACCTGCGGTATCCTGCGTTGGGACGGCTTTTACGGCAAACATCCAAAGAATGTGTCTGACGGAGTCATGTTCCGCTTTGAGGCGACAGTGAACGGCGGACAGAAAATTCTTGCTAATGGTTCGGCAAATTTTCCGAAGGGTTACCACGAATTTGTGCGTGCTTTGGACGCAATGCTCGCAGAGAGTGAAAATGACATAATAACAGAATAGGAGAACAACAATGGGACTTATTAAAGCAATATTCGGCGCGGCAGGCAGTGTTCTTGCCGATCAGTGGAAGGAATTTTTCTATTGTGATTCTATCGCGAACGACATTCTTCTTGTAAAGGGAGAAAAGCGTGTCGGCGGCCGTTCCTCGAACACAAAGGCTGAGGACAACATTATTTCAAACGGCGCGGGAATTGCCGTTGCCGACGGACAGTGTATGATAATTGTCGAGCAGGGAAAGGTTGTCGAGCTTTGTGCCGAGCCGGGTGAATACACCTGGAACAGCTCAAGCGAGCCTTCGATCTTCACAGGCTCGTTTGGAGAGGGCTTGAAGCAGACCTTCAAGTCTATAGGCAAGCGTTTTACGTACGGCGGTGATACAGGCAAGGATCAGAGAGTTTATTATTTCAACACCAAGGAAATACTCGACAACAAATTCGGCACGGCAAATCCTATAGCCTTCCGCGTAGTTGATTCGCGCATTGGCTTTGACGTGGACGTGTCGCTCCGTTGTAACGGTACGTACACCTTCCGTGTTACCGACCCGATCAAGCTTTATACAAACGTTATCGGTAACGTCAGCCTGTCCTACAGCAAGGATGAGCTCAGAGATACGATGAAGACCGAATTTGTAAGCGCGCTCGGACCTGCGCTTTCAAGACTTTCCGAGCTGGAGCTCAGACCTAATCAGATCCCTGCGCATACGACCGAGCTTTCCGAATATCTTAACGGTGAGCTTTCGCTCAAGTGGGGCGAACGCGGAATCGGCGACGTAAAGGTTGCGATCAATCCTCCGACTTTGACCGAAGAAGACCAGGAAATGCTCAAGACCGCGCAAAAGACGGCTATGTACCGCGATCCTACTATGGCAGGCGCGACGATCATCGGCGCACAGGCGGATGCTATGCGTGCCGCCGCGTCTAACGAGGGAGGCGCGATGACCGGCTTTATGGGCCTTGGTATGGCAATGAACGCAGGAGGCGTTAACGCGCAGAATCTTTTTGCTATGGGTCAGGCACAGAAGGCTGAGCCTGCGGTATCATCGGGTAGCTGGAAATGCAGCTGTGGTGCTCTCTCAAGCGGAAACTTCTGCGGTGAATGCGGTGCGAAAAAGCCTGCGGCAGACGGTTGGAGCTGTAGCTGCGGAGCTGTAAATAAGGGTAAATTCTGCAGCGAATGCGGAGCAAAAAAGCCTGCGGGCGTGCCTGTTTACAAATGCGATAAATGCGGCTGGGAGCCCGAAAAGGGCGCAAGTATGCCGAAATTCTGTCCCGAATGCGGAGACCGCTTTAACGATGACGACGTACAGTAAATAAAAACAAAAATAACAGGAGGCTTTATTATGGGATTGTTTGACAGGAAATATTGTGACATTTGCTCTGAAAAGATATCTTTTTTGGGTAACCGTAAGCTTGAAGACGGTAATCTTTGCAAAAACTGCGCAAGAAAGCTTTCACCGTTTTTCCACGAGCGCCGCAGCTCTACCGTAGAGGAAATACGCTCTCAGCTTGAGTACCGCAAAGAAAACGCGAAAAATCTTGAAGCCTTCCACGCTGACTGTGTGTTTGGCGAGGACGAAAAGATATATCTTGATATGAAAGCAAAGAAGCTGATAATTACGTCTTCTTCTGACTTCAGAGAGGACAATCCCGATATTATCGATTATTCGCAGATCATTGCCTGCGAAACCGAGATCGAGGATAACGAAGAGGAGATATTCTTTACCGACAAGGACGGTAACGAAAAGAGCTACAATCCTCCGAGATTCAGCCACGCGTATGAATTCCACGTTAATTTTACGATCGATTCACCGTGGTTTAACGAAATAAGCGTTGATTTTAATAACGGTGACCGTCCCGAGGACAGAATGGACGAAAAGTACGCTCAATATTTGAGAAAAACAAATGAGCTTGTAAGAATTATTCTTACCTGGAAGGGACAGAACACCGATCATTTGCAGTACTCAAATCACATCCCCGGTTATTTTGACAATCCCGACAGCCGTTATGATATGGCTCAGAGTGTGAATGCAGATGCGGCTGATGAAGAGTGGGTATGCACCTGCGGTCAGATAAACAAGAGCAGATTCTGCGTGCAGTGCGGCAAGCCGCGCGATGCAGAGTAAATCTGAGGTAAGCGTAAAAATGAAAAGGCTTGTCTTTGCGCTGAGTATCCTGCTTTGCATTTCGGTTTTTGCAGGATGTAACGGGTATACACAGACCTCCAAGGCCCCCGTTCTTGCAGAGCGACTTGAGGGAATATACCGCGGAGAAGGCAACGACGGTGAGATCATCCTTCAGATATATTGGATCGATGATAGGTTGATCGCCGAAATTGAAGAGGAATACGCTGCATACTACGCGATGGAGCTTTTTTGGACCGACGCGGACCTTATTTACAGCGACAGCGCGACCGAGGCTGAGTTTTATTCGTTTTCATTTTCAGGCTTTTCAGGCTTCGGCGAATATTTTGAAGAAAATGAAAAGCTTGGTGTAGCTCTTACAGACTCCGGGCTTGATCTGACCAAGGACGGAAACATTACGGCATTTGTACGTGATGAGTTTGCACAGCCAATACATATCTATGATCGCTATTCAGAGTTTTTTTATGAAGAAAAGCCCGAAAAGCATTACCCCGATAAGCTTATCGGAAAGTGGCACTCGGTAAGCGCAGACGGGCACGGAATATATCTGTGCCTTGAGGAAAACGGCAGCTTTACCTGGTGTGAAAAACAAGAAAACCAACCGATAAGGATGTATACGGGGCTCGGTCTGCTTGAAGAAGAAACGCAAAGCTTAAGGCTTGTATGCGAAAGGGTAGGATATGCAAGTATGCCCTTTCAGTATACACTTAAATGCTCGATCGACCGTGAACGTATCCATCTTGAGGGCACAGAGAATGAAGATCCGATTTTACCCGGCGCAGAAGCGGTATTTACACGGTTGACAGATAAGGAGTGAGTTGTTTGACAGAATTAAAGGAATATAAGTGCGCCTGTTGTGGCGGTGCGATAGCCTTTGACAGCACCTCTCAGAGAATGAAATGTCCGTTTTGCGATACGGAGTTTGAGGTAGAAACTCTTGAGGCGTATGACAACGCGATAAACAATCCGGGCGACGAGGATATGAGTTGGCAGACAAGTGCCGGCGGTGACTGGCAGGAGTCCGAAGAAAGCGGACTTCGCGTGTATGTGTGTAAATCCTGCGGCGGAGAGATCGTTGCGGATGAAACAACTGCCGCGTCCGCCTGCCCGTATTGTAACAATCCTGTTGTAATGACAGGCAATCTTTCGGGCACGCTTAAGCCCGATCTGATCATTCCGTTCAAGCTTGATAAAAAGGCGGCGATAGCCGCGCTTAAAAAGCATTACAGCGGTAAAAGACTTTTGCCTAAGGTCTTTAAGGATCAGAACCATATCGAAGAGGTAAAGGGAGTATACGTCCCATTCTGGCTTTTTGATGCGGATGCATCGGCGAGCATAAGATACAAGGGAACGCGTACACGTTTTTACAGCGACAGCCGCTATGATTACGAGGAGACCTCATTTTATTCGATAATCAGAGAGGGAAGCCTGAGCTTTGAGCATATTCCGGTAGACGGTTCAACAAAGATAGACGACGCTTTAATGGAAGCCATAGAGCCGTATAAGCTTGAGGGCGCGGTCGATTTCAAGACTGCATATCTTGCGGGCTATCTTGCGGACAAATATGATGTGGATGCAAACGCCGGCATAGAGCGCGCAAACGAGCGTATTAAAACGAGCATCGAGCGGGTATTTGAAAGAAGCGTTTCGGGCTATACCGGAGTGATCGCGGAAAACACCGCGGTCAGATTAAGTAACACCAATGCTAAATACGCGCTTTTACCCGTGTGGCTTCTTAACACAACGTGGAAGGGTGAAAAATATTATTTCGCCATGAATGCCCAGACAGGACGCTTTGTGGGAGATCTTCCCCTGGATAAAGCTGCCGCAAGTAAGATGCAATGGTCGCTTACAGCTTTGATAGGTGCGGCCGCATTCCTTGTATCCTATCTGATGTGGCTGTTTTAAGGGGGGATAAGAATGAAAAAATATACTGTTGTATTTGTAGCTTTTTTGTGCCTTATCCTGTGTCTTGGCATATCTGCTGACGGCTTTGCTCCCAGACTTGTGGACGGAGCTGATGTATTAAGCGACAGCGAAGAATACCTGCTTCTTGAAGAGCTTGATGAAATAAGCGAGCGTCAACAGGTAGACGTAGTAATACATACTGTTTTGTCCGTAGGTGAGCTTTCGGCTATGGATTATGCGGATGAAACCTTTGAAGCCTTTAGCTACGGTATGAACGGCGACAGAAGCTGTATTCTGCTCCTTATCAGTATGGAAGAAAGCGATTGGCATATAACCACCGCAGGCTTCGGCATTACGGCTGTAACCGACGTCGGACTTGAGTATATGGCAGATAAGTTCGTACCGTATTTGTCGGACGGTGATTTTACAGGTGCTTTTGAAGCCTATGCGGAAATATGCGATGATTTCATAACACGTGCGCGTCAGGGCGATCCCTTTGATAAGGACGACGTCCCGAAAGAGCCCTTTGCTCTTGTGCGCAATCTCATAGTATGCCTGCTAATCGGCTTTATTGCGGCTGCGATAATAGTCGGAAAACAAAAAGCGGCACTCAAAAGTGCGATCAAGAGGAAAACCGCGTTGGAGTATACGAGAGAGGACAGCCTTGACATCACCCGATCGAACGAATTTTTCTTATATAGCAGTGTTAAAAGAAGCAAGAAGGAAGAACGCTCCGGCGGATCTACTACACATAAGACAAATTCGGGCACTACTGTTGGCGGTGGCGGCGGAAAATTCTGAAAAGCTCAGATTGGAGTAATAATATGAACCACACATTAAAAAAATTATTCAGCGTTATACTTTGTCTGCTTATGCTTTTTACAAGCTTTACGGGCGTTGTATTTAATGAAGAAGCACATTTTGAATTAGAGCATATGCACTTGCACGATGAGCATGATGGTCACGATCACGAGGATCACGATGAACCGACAGATCTTTTAGCACTTTGCAAAGATGCTCTTGACTATACCATATCGCTTATCGCAATTCCCGTCAGCGCGGACTATGAGGACGGCGTTGAATGTGAATATTGCGGCGGATGGCGCTA
>JAFQPF010000119.1 GCA_017411885.1 Clostridia bacterium | reverse complement strand
TTACGCCGATGATACTGACTATGTAATTCGTTCCGGAAGTGAAACCGAAAGCGAAAAGATAGCCAACGAACAAAAGACCAAATCCCATAATATTACTCCTTAGTTTACAGGACCAAACTTCGAAAGCGGCTGAAGTCTGAATAAGACCTTTCCAAAGATAAAGCGAGTGTCCACGGTACCGATATCTGTTCCACGGCTGTCGTTTGAGTGATTGCGGTTGTCGCCCATAAGGAATACCTCGCCCTCGGGTACCACAATAGGAAAGTCGACATCATATTTGTACATACCGTGCCAGCTTTCGTGGTTGACATAAGGCTCAACAATAGGATTACCAAGCTCGTCTGCATAAAGCGGCTCTCCGTCCACGTAAACAAGCCAGTTGTCGAAATCAATATCAACCGTCTGTCCCTCGGTAGCGATAACTCTCTTTACGATAGCCCCCTTTACGTGGCTGTGGGGCGATTGGAATACAACTATATCGCCTATTTTAGGCTCATACGCAAGATTTGTTACGGCAAGAACCTCTTTGTCTATGAGTGTGTTCATCATAGATGGACCGTCGACAACGGTGAGTCTGCCTAAAAACATAAAGGTTATCATAGTGATAGCACAAGCAACTACCACCATTTCCAAAAAATCGTATATTGTACGTGCAAGGCGCATTAAAGCATACCTGCCTTTCGGTTTATTTTCTTATGTATAAGTCAAGCAGTTTGTATCCGTCCTTTACGTAAACGCCTGTCTGCTCGCAGTTCTTTTCGCTGTACTTCTCTACTCCGCTTACATTTTTGTCAGATGAGTAGATAAAGAAAGGTACAGGCTCGATCGTATGTGTTCTTCTGCAAAGGGGTGTACGGTGGTCGGGTAATACAAGAATAGAAAAGTCTTCGCCTGATTCTTCAAGGTAATCGTATACAGGCTTTAATATAAGCGAGTCGATCTTTTCTACCGAAAGTATCTTGTTTTCAAGCTCGCCGCGATGGCCACACTCATCGGGAGCTTCAACGTGCAGGTAAACAAGGTCGCGTCCGCGGTTGAAAGCATCTATTGCCGCATCAGCTTTGCCTTTAAAGTTTGTGTGAATGTTACCTGTTGCGCCCTCTACGTCTATCGATTCCATACCGGCACAAAGACCAATACCCTTAAGCAGGTCGACTGCTGAGATCACGGTTGCATCAAGCCCCCACTTGTCCTTGAATTCCGGGATAGAGGGGCGTCTGCCGGGACTCCAGAACCAAGCGGAGTTTGCAGGTCTGAGCCCGCGCTCACGGCGTGCCACGTTTACCGGATGATTTTCAAGAATATCGTAGCTTTCGCGCATCATCTTATAAAATATCTCGCCATCCTTGTCCTTAGGCAGATGCTCAGTGATCTTCTGTGTGAGAATATCGTGAGGACGCTCAAAATCGTATTTTTCAATGCCGTTTTTAATTATCATACAGTGACGGTAGCTTACACCTGTGTAAAAGTGGAGTCCGTCCTTGCCGAAATGAGCCTCGAGAGCCTTGATAAGCTCGTCTGCCTCGGGTGTGGTGATCTCGTCTGCACTGTGGTCGATTATGGTGCGCTCGTCGTAATCGCAGTCCTCCTCGCTCAAGGTTACAAGATTACATCTGTAAGCAGTGTCGTTATCATCCATATGAAGTCCCATACTAACAGCTTCGAGAGGAGATCTTCCCTTTGAATATATTTTGGGGTCATATGACATAATCGCGATATTTGCCGTGTCGCTTTCGGGAACCATATCATCAGGAACGTTAGATACAGTTCCGCAAAACGATTTCTTTGCAAGCATATCCATCATCGGTTTACTTGCTTTTTCCATAGGCGTAAGTCCGCCGAGTTCTTCAATCGGATAGTCCGCCATTCCGTCGCAGACTAAAATTAAGTATTTCATATTTTATGTCCTTTCGCAAAAGCGCGCTGTTTAAGTGCGAATTTTATATATTATAACTCTATAAACTTTAATGTTCAACACCTGCAGGCCAAAATTTACATTTTATTTTCAAAAGAAGTAAAAGAAATCAGACCTCATAATTGTTAGGTATGAGGTCTGATCATTGTGATTATTTGTAAATTTGCATTATTGCATATGCTGCTTCCGCGCGCGTTACTGGTGTTTTTGAATCAGAACCGTTATCTATAAAGCCCTTTGACACACAGTAAGCATACGCATCTCTTGCCCAATCCGAAACATTTTCATCAAGGATGCCTTCCACATCAAACGCCTCGATGTCGTTAGTAAAATCAAGATATCTGTAGAGTATGACGGCTAATTGTTCATGGTTTATAAGCGAGTCGGGATCGAAAATATTAGGTGCTGTACCATTTACTATATTATATCGGCTTGCCCACGCTACAGCAGACGAATAATAGCTACCCGGCTTAACGTCCTTGAATTTTTGTATATTGATCTTTTCGCTTCCGGAAGCTCTGTGTAGTATCGTTACGAACATAGCACGGTTAAGTGCTGTATCCGGTGCGAATTCATTTTCGCTAACACCGTTCATATATCCGTATCTTCCGACGAAATCAATTGCATCGTAGTACTTGTGATTGACGTCAATATCTGTATATTTAAATTCCCAGTCTGAAGCAATGTCGATGATCTTTACTGCTCCGAGATCTTCCATAGATTTTATAAACCATTCTGACAACAGCTCGTGACCTCGTCTGTTAGGATGAACCCCGTCACCATAGTATTCGGGATTCTGGAAATCAAAGCTCTTTATATATTCTCCGCTTTCGTTATAAAGCAACATATCCTTCAAATATTCAACCTCAAAGCTTGAAAAGTAAGGAATGTTATATTCTGCGCACGCAGCTTCCATTTCGGCAACGAACTCTTCAAGAGTGTTCCCGAATTTGTTTTTACTTGTTGAAAAATATCCTCCGTTCCTGATCGGAGAGCTGAAAACGATCTGCTTTGTCGGGAAGCGGTCTATAAGTGCTTCGATGAGATTGCGCACACCCGTCTTAAAGCGGTTGAAATCACCTTTATTCTGCCCGAAATCGTTTACTCCGCCAAAAACGAATATAAGGTCTGTGTTCTCGTTTATGGAAGAAACTCTGTCAATAAACGAAGGCTGATTACTGCTTCCGATGCCGCCTATGTTAGAACCGCTTAAGCCCTTGCCATCAGCGGTAAAATTGTACTTATCGGTCATAAACTGATAGTAACGCTTATCAGTATGACTGCCTGCCGTTATTGAATCTCCGAGAAAGGCAATTCTTGGAATATTTGCATCAACGCTCGCACTTTTTACATATAGGGGTACAGGTAAAATATCTGAATCGAGCACGTGTACTTTTACGCTGTCGCTATGTTCCCCCACCCTGACGCTGACAGTTGAAACACCGGGAGAGACTGCGGTAATGATTCCGTTTGAGTCTACGGTTACGCTTTCGCCTTCAGTGCTGAAGATGGGGATATCTGCATTTATTGAGAGAGAATATGTGTTTCCTACGGTCATACGGTAAACATCTTTATCAATGAGAGACGTGTTATCGTATGCACAAATTGTGGTAATAAGAATGATGGTTGTGAAGATATTGATAATAATAAACAGCGTTCTTTTCATATTAAGCCTCCGCGCGCTTAAAATTATGTAAATTATAGCATAGAGAACTGTAAGTGTCAATATTTTTGTTAAACTTGCGCTTTTTTAAAATACTGTCGGTTTCTATTGACTTGGAGTGAAAATTTTGGTATACTATTAAGGTAATATTATTGTTAGTGCGCTCACGCGCGGGAGGACAAATGATAATTCAACTTGAAGAAGCAAAATATAAGCTTGTCGGTCTCAGAGCCAATATTACCGAGCTTGGCAGTGCCCTGCAGATCGATAAGCTTCGTGAAAAGGCTGACGAGCTTGAAAAAACAACGTTTGAGGCTGATTTCTGGAATGACCAGGATAATTCAAGCGCAGTTTTACGCAAGGTCAAGCAGCTTAAGGATAAAATCAAGAAATACGATGACCTCGCAACAAGACTTGAGGATGCGATCGTTCTTGCCGATATCGGTATTGATGAATCTGACGAATCTCTCATTCCTGAGGTCGAATCCGAGCTTGAAGGCATTATAGCGGATGAAGAACGTCAGAGGATAGAAATTCTCTTATCGGGTGAATACGATCAGAACAACGCTATCGTATCCTTCCACCCGGGCGCAGGCGGTACCGAGGCGCAGGACTGGGCACTTATGCTTTACAGAATGTATACTCGCTGGGGAGAAAAGCACGGTTATAACGTAAAGCTTATAGACTGGCTTGACGGCGAAGAAGCCGGCCTTAAGAGCGCGACGATTATGATCGAGGGAGATAACGCATACGGTTATCTTAAGAGCGAAAACGGCGTTCACAGACTTGTTCGTGTTTCACCCTTCGATTCATCCGGAAGAAGACACACCTCCTTTGCCTCTGTCGAGGTTATGCCCGAGTTCCAGGACGACGGTAAGATCGAAATTCGCGACGAGGATATCGAAGTAACAGCTCACCGTTCAAGCGGTGCCGGCGGTCAGCACGT
>JAFQPF010000118.1 GCA_017411885.1 Clostridia bacterium | reverse complement strand
TATTCGTTCGTGGATACGGTAAGCACACCAAACGGAGCTCCCGTAGCGATGGTGCATTGCAACAACTGCTCGGGTGAGCTTGATTTTTGGGTGAATATCTTTGATGAGCTTACCTCACTTTTCGGGGCAAAGCAGGACAGATCCACTTTGTATAATAAGCTTTATAACCACGCGCTTACAGGGGACAGCCGTGGAATTATCGCGTATAATTACCTCTCCGGCGAGCATGCTACCGATATATCAAGCGGAAAGCCGATGTGCTTCAGATTCCCGGATACTAAGGTAAATCTTGCCGGATTTATGAAGTCGCAGCTGTTTTCCTCGATCGCAACCCTTTCACTCGGTATGAAAACACTTCTTGAAAAAGAGGGCGTCAAGGCGGATAACCTTTGCGCACACGGCGGACTTTTCAAGGTAAAGGGAGTCGCGCAAAGGCTTCTTGCAAGCGCGGTAGATTCGCCTGTTTCTGTAACCGAGGCTGCCGGCGAGGGCGGTGCGTGGGGCATGGCTTTGCTTGCCGCGTATATGGTGAACAAAAACGAATGCCCGCTTGACAAATGGCTTGATGAAAGCGTTTTCGCAGGTATTTCTTCAGACACGGTAAGTCCCGACAAGGCTCTTGCGGATGAGTTTGACGATTACCTTTGCTATTATAAAAAAGGCCTTGAAGGCGAGCGCATATTAGGAGAGATTTAATTATGTTGGAAGCACTTAAAAAAGAGGTCTTAGAGGCAAATCTTATGCTGACAGAGCATAATCTTGTCACCTTTACCTGGGGTAACGCATCCGGTTATGATAAGGCAAGCGGTCTTATGGCAATAAAGCCCTCGGGTGTTGATTACAAGGATCTGAAGGCAGAGGATATGGTGCTTGTAAGCGTTGAAACGGGAGAGGTAGTAGAGGGAAGACTTAAGCCCTCAAGCGATACTCCCACGCATATTGTTATTTACAAAAGCTTTGATGGAGTCGGCGGTGTCGTGCATACGCACAGCCGTATGGCGACCTCTTTTGCGCAGGCAGGTGTCGGACTTAAGCCGTATGGTACTACTCACGGAGATTATTTTTACGGTGAGATCCCCTGCACGAGAAAGATGACTCCCGAAGAGATAAGCGGCAGCTATGAGGAAGAAACCGGAAGGGTGATAGCCGAAGCCTTCAAGGGTGTTGATCCGCTTACAATACCGGGGGTGCTTGTTCATTCACACGGGCCGTTTTCCTGGGGCAAGAGCGCGTATGAGGCGGCACATAATGCCGTAGTAATGGAGGAGATCGCGTTTATGAATTTCCACACGCTTATGTTAAATCCGGGCATTACCGATATGCAGAGCGAATTGCTTGACAAGCATTATCTGCGCAAGCACGGCAAGAATGCTTATTACGGACAAAACTAAAAAATCCTGAACGGAAATTTTCCGTTCAGGATTTTTATTACAACAGACTTATTCCTCTGTCGGCGCAGACCTTTATCGTGTTTGCATCCCATACCGAGGACTGTACCTCGCCGATGTGAGCCTTCTGCAAGAAGAACATACACATTCTCGACTGACCGATACCGCCGCCGATCGTGTAGGGAAGCTTGCCCTCAAGAAGTGCCTTGTGGAATTCAAGCTCTGCTCGCTCGGGGCATCCGCGCTCGTTAAGCTGACGCATCAGTGCCTCTTCATCGACTCTTATACCCATTGACGAAAGCTCAAGCGCGATGTCAAGAAGCGGATAGTAAACGATAATGTCACCGTTAAGCGCCCAGTCGTCGTAGTCGGGTGCTCTGCCGTCGTGGATCTTGCCCGATTTAAGCTTGCCGCCTATCTGCATAATGAATACGGCACCGTACTTTTTGGCGACAGTATATTCACGTTCTTTCGGAGTAAGATCGGGATACTTGTCCTCAAGCTCCTGGGCGGTGATGAACTTTATATCCTCGGGGAGCTGCTTTTTAATAAAATTGTATTCGTAGGAAATATAGTATTCGGTGTGAAGGAACGCGCGGTATATGCGCTTTACGGTAAGCTTGAGCGTATCAAGCGTGCGCTCTTCCTTTTTTATGATCTTTTCCCAGTCCCACTGGTCAACGAATACCGAGTGGATGTTGTCCACATCCTCATCTCTGCGGATGGCGTTCATATCTGTGTAAAGCCCCTCGCCTGCGTCAAATTCGTAGGTCTTGAGGGCGAAACGCTTCCATTTCGCAAGTGACTGAACGATTTCGGCGTCGTCGCATACGTTCTTGACGTCAAAGCCGACAGGACGCTCGATCCCGTTTAGCGTATCGTTAAGACCGGTGCTTTTTCTTACGAAAAGAGGCGCGGAAACACGCGTAAGATTAAGCTGAATTGCAAGGTCACGTTCAAAAAAGTCCTTTACCTTTTTGATAGCGACCTGCGTTCCGCGCAGGTCAAGAAGCGGCTTGTAGCCGTCGGGGATAAAAAATTCCATTGTTTATATCATCCTTTCAGACAGGAGTATCGTTTATTTTAACAGCACGTCGCGCACGTATCCGCGGATATCAAATATATCAAGCGGTGAATCCTTTTTAAGATACAGTGGATGGTGAGGATGCCCTTTTTTTGATATTTTGCCCGAGCTGTACCAGCTTGAGTCAAATTCATCCGCAATACTTATCATATCGCGCACGCAATCGGCAAGATATCCTCTTTCCTCTATTATCGCGCCCCACGCCGCCCATAATGCGGGTGAATCGCTTCTTTCAAGCACGTATCTGAACGCCTTCATATTTTCTTCGTGCAGATGCGCGTTAAGTGCCTTATCCATATCGGAGGGGATAGTCGCGCGCTGTGCATAGACGTTAAACATAATAAAGCTGTCATATCCGTTGTGCTTGGCGATACGTTCAACGCTTTTCAAGGTGTTGTCAAGCGCGTAAGGCTTTGCCGTTGACGGATTTATTCCTATGCAGATAAGCGGTTTTTTACCGCTTGTTCCGAGTATGTATCTGTACTCCGAATATCTCGGCGGAATATACAGCCAGTCTTCGGTTGAAAAATCGCCCTCTGAGTAATTTTCGTATTCATCAAGTGCACAATCAAAGCTAAGCACGTCAATATTTACGGTGTCGGTGGTCGGAATATGCAAAGGATCACCTCAGAATATTATTTAATGCATTATATTATAGCATTTATCGGATAGATTGTCAATAAAAAGCGTCTTAAATTTCAAAGCACGTGTTTTTTTCTCTCTTATGGTGCTTTTTTGCGAGTCTTAACCGAAATATACGTAAATATTCTTGTCAAGTTTTTACAACCGTCAAAAAACCGTCATATTTGGATAGTAAAATAATCCCAGAAAGCTAAAGGAGGGACGATTTTGGAAAATCAGAGCATTGAACCAGCGAGAGCAAAAAAATCAAGAAAAAAAGGAAAAATCAAAAAAACTATAATCGTCATCGTTGTGATAACACTCATTCTGGCGGCGGCAGCATATTTCTTTTTGCCGAAAAATCAGTCACAGATGACATCAGGCCCCGTATATACCGAAAGCAGAGTGGAAAGACGCACGATACAGACGACTCTTTCCTCAAGCGGTACGCTTGTGCCTGCCGATTCATATAACGTGACGGCGAGTGTCAGCGGTGAGATACTTGAATGTACCTTCGAGGAGGGCGACACGGTAGAAGAGGATGATCTTTTGTACGTCATCGATTCCTCGGATATGGAAAACACCATAGACCGCGCGCAGATATCATACGACAGAACGCTCAGAAGCTACAACAAGATAGTTGATTCCTTGGAGGATCTGAACGTTTATTCAGATTATAACGGCACGGTTATAAACGTGGACGTCCAAGAGGGCGAC
>JAFQPF010000117.1 GCA_017411885.1 Clostridia bacterium | reverse complement strand
TGCACGGGGTAAGCTCAAGGACGTGCTTTTGGGGCATATTCTGCCGGACGGCGAGAGCGAAACGCTCGACTTAAGCTACGGCAGAACAAGTAAAAGCTTTGATATATTAAACGTCGGAATATTCAGCGAAAGATATAACGTGGGAATAGACCGCGCGATCGCAAACGAGGTGTTCCCGGTGCGCTGTGAGGATCATCTTTGTCTTAAAATCAGAAGCTTCAGGCATGAGCTTAATATCCCGTTTTTCGGCGGCAGAATTATAAGAAAATTGCTGGTCGAAAAGCCTAACATAGAAGGGAATATTGAAAGGGCAAAGGCCACCGCACCCTATAATACCGGATACGCGTCTGTCGATATGCTCGTTTCAAGAGCGATAGACACGGTCAAATACAGAGCGTCTGTGCTCGGCTATATGATAGACCGCGAAGCGATGGTGGTACATAACTATATCTGTAACGTAAACGCGTTTGATCTTTCACTTATTTGCGAGCTTCTTATGATAATGATGCTCAGAAGATCAAAGGACCGCTTGCTTGATGTCAGACTTAATTCCGAGGATGACAGATGCAATATCGTTATGAAGATCAAAAGCAACAGCGAAAGATGCGAGGGTATCAGAGCCGGAGATATATTTCCCGACAGCGAGGATTTTACAGCGGTTTTACGCTCGCTTGAAAAGCTTTGCGAGATATATTCGTGGAAGCTCTTTTTCAAGACCGCGAAGGGAAGCACAGCGGCGGTTTTGTCGCTTCCGCTTAAGAATTACAGACCGTATCGCTTCAGAAACGAGGACGATATATATCTTACCGAAATCACAAGAAGCGTAGGCGAGCTTCTTGACGATGAAATAATATCTGTTCTGGAATAAAACACGCACGGCAGGGAAGCTGCCGTGCGTGTTTTTATCCGAGTAGCTTTTCAAGTGTAAGCGTTGCACCCGCAAATCTTCTTGCCGCATCAAGCTCGGACATATCCGTGCGCTTGCCCTTTGCTTTTGCGCGGATAAGCAGATTTTTCGGCGTGTCATCCGGTGTTACAAGCTCTATCATATCGACCTCATATCCGTAAGCCTCAAGCGTCTTTGCCCTGAGCGAATCGGTCAATACCTCGCAGAGCTTCTGCGCGCTCATAGAATGCTTGAGGGCAAAGCCGAGCCCTGCCTTTGCTTCCTGCGAAAGCTCTGCACGCTTTGAATAAAGCTCGTGATGACAGCAGGGAGTCGAAAGAATGATGCGCGCGCCGCTTTTGATGGCATGAGCAAGCACGATGTCGGTCGCAATATCACAGGCGTGTAATGAAACCACCATATCGGGCGCTTTGTCAAGCCCGAGCTGTGATATATCTCCGCATACAAAGCGAAGCCCGTTCATTTTCGACGCGCCAGCGACGTCGTTGCAGTAATCTATAACGTCGCGCTTAAGATCGGCACCGATCATTTCAACCTTTAAGCCGAGTATGCGCTCAAGATAGAAATAAAGCGCAAAGGAAAGATAGCTTTTTCCGCAGCACAGATCGTATACGAGAATATCCTTTTTTTCTGTAAGAAGCGCGGACATATCGCTTACCGTTTCAAGAAAACGGTTTATCTGGCGGTATTTCGACTGCATCTTGTCGTGGATGCGTCCGTTTTTGTCGGTGATGCCGAGCTTGTAAAGAAAGGGCTCGCTTAAGTAAGAATCGAGTATATGCTTCTTTTCCTTGTTGTGAAGCATCGGGATGACGGCACTGCCGCCTGCCTTGATCCTGTTTCCGATATATATTGAGCCTGATTTTGAAACCTTTATTTCACATTCACCCGAGCTTGTGAGGATGTTGGTCTGCATATAATCCTTTATCGCATGATCGGCGAGTGTAGAATATGCATCCTCAAGAGGAATGTTTTTGTGTAAAGCCTTGTTGTCCTTGGTAAAGCTTTCGCACTGAAAATAAAGCCCGTCCTTTTTCATAAACGGCGCGCAGACGCATCTTACAATGCCCTTGTCGCGCGGCTTGGAAAAAACGATCTTTTTAAGAGTGTTCTTCTCAACGGTGTCTTTTATTATGTCTTTAATTTGTTCTTTTTCCATCATAAACTCCGAAAAGCGTAAATTCTTTTAATAAGTTTAACACAAAATTATCC
Organism: Clostridia bacterium; assembly: GCA_017411885.1. Next base: position 1,465 of record JAFQPF010000117.1, on the reverse strand, counting down.
AAAAATCAATCGTAAAAGAAAAAATTACTTGACAAGGCTTAAGACTTGTGGTATAATCGAATCTGGTATGGCATACGAAAGTATGTCCTCCTTACCGTACACAAATTTAATAATATGTGGAGGTGTACGGTCTAAAGTCCGCGAGGAGGTGTAAAAATGGCTAACATCATTTCATCCTATGAAACCATGTTCATCGTTGATATGACCGCAGGCGAAGAAGCTGTTAAGGCTACTATCGCTAAGTTCACAGATCTTATCGCGAAGAACGGCACTGTTGAGGATATCAACGAATGGGGAAGCCGTAAGCTTGCTTACCCGATCAATGATATCAACGAAGGCTACTACGTTGTAGTAACATTCAAGAGTGCACCTGATTTCCCGGCTGAGCTTGAGCGTATCTTCGGTATCACCGAAGGCATTATGCGTTCGGTAGTTATCAAGCTCGACGAAAAGATGCTTGCTAAGAAGGCTGCAAGAGCTGCTCAGGCAAAGACAGAAGCTGTCGAAGAAAAAGCAGAAGAAGCAGCTGAAGCAACAGACGCTGAATAAGCAAGGGAAAACGAAAGGAGCTCGCACTAATGGCTAACTTCAATCTCAACAAAATCACACTCGGCGGCAGACTTACTGCCGACCCCGAACTCAGACAGACAAACTCCGGCGTAATGGTTACGTCTGTAGGTCTTGCCGTAAACAGAAGATTCGCTAACCGCGAGGATAATCAGGCACAACAGACAGATTTCTTTAACCTTGTTGCTTGGCGTGGTATGGCAGAGTTCATATCGAAGTATTTCCACAAGGGATCGTCGATCTGTGTAGTCGGTTCGGTACAGGTTCGTAACTATACCGATTCGCAGGGCGCAAAGCGCACCTCGGTTGATGTTGTTGTGGACGAGGCTTATTTTGTGGACAGCAAGTCCGAGGCATCGTCATACAGTGCTTCCGGCGACGTTCCTTACTCTACTCCGGCACAGGAATCCAAGTTTGAGATCGTGCCCGAGGACGAGGATCTTCCGTTTTAATAACGGCAATAAAATAATACAGGAGGTTTCATCTAATGGATAACGTAAGAGAAAACAGAGATGCTCAGAAGCCCTTCCGTGCTAACCGCAAGAGAAAGAAGGTTTGCATCTTCTGTGCTGATAAGATTGATTACATCGATTATAAGGATGTAGCAAGACTCAGAAAGTTCACAAGCGAAAGAGCAAAGATTCTTCCCAGAAGAATCTCGGGCGCATGCGCAAAGCATCAGCGTCAGATCACAGTAGCTATCAAGCGCGCAAGAGTAGTTGCTCTTATGCCCTTCACAAGCGACTGATTATAAAAGCATTAAAGCACTTTGCTGGTTCAGCAAAGTGCTTTTTCTTTTTTTATGCGCTATCGTTTCTCCTACTGCTCCGAACCGAAAATTTTGAGGATTTTAAAGCTCGGTGCAAAGAGTGTACATATTCTTGCCAAAGGGTTCTTT
>JAFQPF010000116.1 GCA_017411885.1 Clostridia bacterium | reverse complement strand
TAAAATATCGTTGTAGGGGCGATTCACGAATCGCCCGAAAAACAAACAATTTTGCAAAATTGTTCATTTTCAGGGTAGTGGTCCCTGAAAATGAACGCATTTAGTGTCAGCTTGTAGCAGAGCGCGAACTATCTAATCCCATTCTTAAAAGTTTTTGCGGGGAGTCCGAGGGGAGCTTTTCTCAAAAAGCACCCCTCGGAAAACCTGACACAAAATCACCAATATTTCTTGTCAAGCGTGCGGTACCTGATCGCCTCGGCTACGTGATTTTCCTTGATCACCTCGGAAGCGTCAAGATCGGCTATCGTTCGCGAAACACGGATAAGACGGTCATATCCGCGCGCCGAGAGGCTGAGGCGCTCATATGCTGCCGCAAGAAGGCGCGACGCGGCGTCGTCAAGCTCACAAAAGCGTCTTATGTGGCGCTGTCCCATCTCCGAGTTTTTATATATCATCGGCACGTCCGAGTTCGCCTCCTTGCTTGCCGCTTCAAAGCGGTCAAGCGCGAATTTGCGAGCCTTTGCAACGCGCTCGCGTATGCTTTCGGAGGGCTCGGACGGAATGTTTCTGTTCATATCCTCAAAGGAGACAGACGGCACCTCTATCTGTATGTCGATACGGTCGAGAAGCGGTCCGCTTATCTGAGAAAGATACCTTTTTATATCGGCGGGCTTGCAGGTGCATTCGTGTGTGGGATGACCGTAATAGCCGCATTTGCAGGGGTTCATCGCGCACACGAGCATAAATGACGATGGGTATGTAAATCTGCCGGCAGTTCGGGTTACGGTTACCTGCCCGTCCTCAAGCGGCTGACGGAGAGAATCTGTTATCTGCTTGGGGAATTCGGGCAGCTCATCTAAAAAGAGAATGCCGTTGTGAGCAAGCGAAATTTCGCCGGGCATCGGCATACTACCGCCTCCGACAAGGCTTGTTGCCGACATCGTGTGGTGGGGTGAACGGAACGGACGCTGACACACAAGCGAGCTTCCGGCAGGCAAAAGTCCGGATATCGAATGGATCTTCGTTGTTTCTATTGCTTCGTCAAAGGTAAGCTCGGGAAGGATTGTCGGCAAGCGCTTGGCGAGCATAGATTTTCCCGTGCCGGGAGGGCCGATGAGCAGAATATTGTGACCGCCTGCGGCGGCAATTTCAAGCGCACGCTTGACCTGCGCCTGTCCCTTTACGTCCGAAAAATCAAGTGAGCTTTTTGAAAACTCGCTTTTGAATTTCGTGCGGTCGAATTCCTGCTTTTCCACAGGCTTGCGCCCGATAAGATGAAGCACCAGCTCGCGCACGTCGCGGACTCCGTATACGTTTATGCCCTCAACGACCGACGCCTCCGCGGCGTTTGCGTAAGGCACGAAAATATGCTTAAAGCCCGCATCCTTTGCGGCAAGGCACAGGCATAGCGCGCCGTTTACCGCGCGAAGCTCGCCCGAAAGCGAAAGCTCGCCGATAAAGACACAGTCGGACAAGTCAATATCCGATGGGATCATACCTGTTACGCTTAATATGCCTGCCAGAATGGCGAGATCGTAGAAAGAACCTTCCTTTTTGCGCGACGCGGGCGCAAGGTTTACCATTAAATCAAGCTCGGGGAAAAGAAATCCGCTGTTTTCGATCGCCGTTCTTACCCTTTGCTTTGCCTCCTTGACCGATGCGTCGGGAAGTCCCACTATTTCAAAATTCTGAAGTCTTTGAGTTGAATTTGCTTCAACTGTTACGATAAATCCGTCTATTCCGGCAAGTCCTGCCGAATATACGCTCTTAAACATTTGTCTGCTCTCTTTCGGCTTTAATCAAGTATTGTGATCTGATGGAAAAAGCTCTTTTCCTTACCGGGTTCAAGTTTGGTGATGCTCGGTTTTTTTGTGATGTCTCCGGTGGAGTCAACAGGATCGGGAAGACCTGTCCACGGCTCGATGCATATGTATTTTGCGCCTGCTACCTGCCACAAAAGCAGATGATCGAAGCCGTCAAAATCCACGCGCACGCGCTTGCCGTCGCCGCTTCTTGTAAGCGTCACGCTTTTTGATCTTATATCCTTGAAAATAAGCGATTTTTCATCAAAATGCGATGCGGTAAGCGTGAGTATATTTTTATCTGTTTCGATTTTTTCGTATTCGTCCGACAAAAGACTGCCATTAGTCAGATAGCTTTTAAGCTCCTCGTTTTTTTCAAAGGCGATCTGCGTGCCGTCGATACCACAGGGCAGAGCATACGCCTCGTGCGCGCCGCAGGAGAAATACATCGTTTTTTCGCCACGGTTACAAACCCGGTATTCTACCTTGAGAGTTGAATTTTCAAGCGTGAAGATCACTCTTAATTCAAAGCTGAACGGATAGCTTTGAAGTGTATTCTCGCTGTCTGTTAAAAGAAAGCTTGCACTGTTTGTGCTTTGCGCTTCAAGCTCAAAGCTGCTTTTCAAGGCAAAGCCGTGCTTTTCAAGCTTGTAAACGTGCTTGTCAAGCGTGAATTTTCCTTTAGCAAGCGCGCCGCAGATCGGAAAAAGTACAGGTGCGCGTCCGCTCCATACGGCAGGATCGCCCTGCCAGAGATATTCATTTCCCGACTTGTCGCGAAAAGACTGTATCTCAGCACCGAGCGTGCTTATATCAATTATGAACTTGTCGTTTTCAATCGTTACGTTTCTTGACATATTTTTCTCCGAAAGGTAATAATTTCACAGTATTATTTTATCACATCAATAATAATATTACAATAGTTTTGGCAAAAGACTTCTATTGATTTTTTCTAAAAGTGGTGGTATAATGCTAATGTAAAAAGATTTTCGGAGTTTTTGACGTGAAGACAGTTTCGGTATTGCTTATAATAGCGCTTTTGCTTGCCGCGGTATCCTGCGGCAGCTCGGATAATCGCTTTGGTCTTACTGTTGATGAGCATATCTTAGCCACGCAAAATGCGGCAAAATATATGGCGTTTCCGCTGGATACGGATGAAATAAGCCCTGAAAGCGATCCGGTGAGTGAGGAGCTTACCTATTATATTGCGTCCGGAGAAGAAAAGCCTTTGTATGTTGTAAATATAAGCACCAAGAAATTTCACCTTTTTGACTGCACGAGTATAAAGAGCGCAAATATCAAAAACCGCGCGGATTTTTACGGTACGTATGACGAGGCATTGTCGGTGGGGCTCAAGCCCTGCACAAGATGTAAGCCTTAAAAAACAACTGTCGCTTCGCGGCAGAAAGGAGCATATAATGAAGGATCAGAAAACGGTGAGCGTGCGCATCAGCCGAGAGCTTTTGGGCAAGCTTGCATACGTCAGCGAAAGCGAGGGCAGGACGCTGAATAACCAGTTTTTACTGCTCGCGAGAAACAGCGTCGCTTACTTTGAAAAGAACAAGGGACGTATTGATAACGCAAAGGCAAACGACGCTCTTTCCAAGCTTGATTGTATCATAGATAATGACGAAAACTGACGCTTTGCGTAAAAATTGTATGGAAATATTGACACTTACAAAAAAATATGTAATTTTTTCGTAAATTTCGTTAAATTGTTTTCAATTATCTCTTTACTTTTAAAGAAAAAAATGTTATTATATATTGTGAATGTGCTCGCATTGAGCCGTTTGTAATTTGTTTAATTAAATAATCAAATATACAGGAGGAAACAAAACATGGCAAGAAGAAAAATCTCCATGGACGGTAACACCGCCGCCGCGCACGTCAGCTACGCGTTTACGGAAGTTGCCGGAATTTATCCTATCACTCCCTCCAGCCCTATGGCGGAAGTGACAGACACATGGTCGGCTAACGACAAAAACATCTTCGGTGAGCCTGCAAGAAACATCTTTGGCGAAAGAGTAAAGATGATCGAAATGCAGTCCGAAGCAGGTGCGGCTGGTACCGTACACGGAAGCCTTGCAGCAGGTGCTCTTACAACTACATACACAGCATCTCAGGGCCTTCTTCTTATGATCCCGAATATGTATAAGATCGCGGGTGAGCTTCTCCCCTGCGTTATCCACGTATCGGCTCGTTGCGTAGCTTCGCACGCGCTCAATATCTTCGGTGACCATTCCGACGTATACGCTTGCCGTCAGACAGGCTTTGCTATGCTCGCTGAATCCAACCCTCAGGAGGTTATGGACCTCGGTGCTGTTGCTCACCTTGCAACAATCAAGGGACGCGTTCCCTTCCTTAACTTCTTCGACGGCTTCCGTACCTCTCACGAGATCCAGAAGATCGAAGCGTGGGAAATTGAAGACCTCAAGGAAATGGTTGATATGGACGCTATCGCACAGTTCCGTGCACGCGCGATCAATCCTGAGCATCCCGTTCT